>CANQRT010000074.1 GCA_947626325.1 Candidatus Gastranaerophilales bacterium
CTCTGCGGATCATTTGGCACAGTATTTTTATTTGCCGTTATTCCCACCTGTTCAAGGATATTTGCTATATCTTTGCCTGTTTTATTTAATTTTCTTAAATCAAGAGTCATTAAATGATTATCAGTTCCGCCTCCTACAATATCAAGCCCTTCCTCCATTAGTGAAGATGCCAGTGCTTTTGCATTTTTTACTACCTGTTTTGCATATAACTTGAAATCATCGCTTAATGCTTCTTTTAGCGCAACCGCTTTCCCTGCAATTATATGCTCCAACGGCCCGCCTTGAATACCAGGGAATACTGCTTTATCTATTCCTTGTGCATGTTTTTCTTTACACATTATTATTCCGCCCCTTGGCCCGCGCAAGGTTTTATGCGTTGTTGTTGTTACAAAATCAGCATAAGGAAACGGACTGGGGTGCTCGCCAGTTGCAACAAGTGCAGCTATATGAGCTATATCCGCTAACAAATATGCTCCAACTTCATCGGCTATTTCTCTAAACTTTTTGAAATCAATTATTTTTGAATAGTTGCTTGCACCGCAGATTATTAATTTGGGTTTATGCTTTTGTGCCATTGCTCTTACTTGTTCATAGTCAATTTCACCGTTGTCATTGACTCCATAAGAAACTATATTAAAGTACAAGCCTGAAAAATTAACAGGTGAACCATGAGATAGATGTCCCCCATTTGATAAATCCATTCCCATTACGGTATCACCAGGTTTTACTGCATATAAAAATACAGCCATATTAGCTTGTGCTCCGCTATGGGGCTGAACATTAGCATGCTCTGCATTAAATAACTTCTTTGCTCGTTCCTGCGCTAATTCTTCTATTTTATCAACATTTTCACATCCGTTGTAAAATCTTTTATACGGCTTACCTTCTGCATATTTATTTGTAAGTACACTTCCGCATGCCTCCATTACTGCTTTTGAAGTAAAGTTTTCACTTGCTATCAGCTCTATAGTTGTTTGCTGTCTTTTTAATTCTTTTTCAATCAGTTCTGCAACTTGCGGATCTTTCTTTTGTATTTCTCTAATCTCCATGATTTCCCCTAACCTTACAATATCTATTTTATTTTAATACGTTTTTTTTGTAAAAAAAAGTACATATATTTGTTGATATTTTTTTGCTATTTCGTAAAATGATATAAGGAGTTATGAGTTTGCCTAATTATTATAATAAAGATTTATATAAAGTGTTAAATCTTACTTACACAGCTACAAAAGAGGAAATTAAATCCGCTTATAGAAAGCTTGTTAGGATTTATCACCCTGATGTTTCACCTGAAAGTGCCGATGTTAATAAGTTTAAAGAAATTAAAGAGGCTTATGATGTTTTAATAGATGATACCGCAAGACAAAAGTATGATGTACTTTACGGCTTTTTTCGTGAAAAAATAGGTAAAGAAGTTAATAAAAATACTAATAAATATAAAGAATTTATGAAAAGTGCACAGGCAAAAGCAAACAAGCCTCAATCCTTTTCAAAATCGTTTAATGATGCACTTGACGGATTATTTAATAATACTTATACGACTAAAAAAAATGTTAAAAAATCTCCAGCTGTTAACGGAAGTGATATTTCTACAGAAGTAAATGTTTCTTGCTTTGAGGCAATTAACGGAACTAATAGAAAAGTTAATATTCTTCATACAGAGCCTTGCCCTAATTGCGGAGGACGGATTTTTATAAACGGCACTAAATGCTCTATGTGCAGCGGTTCGGGTATAGTTTCACTCCAAAAAAAGATTAACGTTAAAATTCCGCAAGGGGTTAAACAGGGCTCTAAAATAAGAATTAAAAATGAGGGAAATAAGGGACTTAACGGCGGTAAAAACGGAGATTTATATTTAATAGTTAATATAGAAAAAAATCCTTATTTTGATATTGAGGGAATTAATGTACTTTGTAATCTTCCGATTACTCCGTTTGAAGCTGTTCTTGGCTGTGAAGTTTCTATTCCTGCACTAGACGGTAATTTATCTGTTAAAATCCCCCCAATGACTTCGTCAGGACAAAAACTTAAACTAGATGGCGCTGGAGTTTATAATAAATCTAAAACAAAAAAGGGCGATATGATAATTACAGTTTATATAAAACTTCCTAAAAACTATTCTGCAAAAGAGTTAGAGTTATATAATCAGCTTAAAAATTTTTCGTCTGATGATATTAGAAAAGATATGAAAAATGCAAAAAACAGTGTTAATTAAGGAAATTTTTGAGTCCATTCAGGGTGAGGGTGCTTATGTTGGGTATAATCAATTATTTGTAAGGTTTTCAAAATGCAATCTTCACTGCAGTTATTGTGATACCGATTTTTCTTCCAGCTTAAATTCATATACCCCCAAGGCTCTTGCTGATGAAGTTAATAAATATAAAAACATTCACTCTGTCAGCTTAACAGGGGGTGAACCTCTTATTGAATTTGAATTTTTACGGGATTTTCTGCCCTTAATTAATAATAAAATTTATCTTGAAACAAACGGCACACTTTATTCTGAGCTTGAACAAATTGTAAATTTCATTGATATAATTGCAATGGATATAAAGCTTGACTCTGTATCTCATAACGGAGATTTGTTTGAGGTGCATGAAAAGTTTATTCAAACGGCTTTTAGTGCAAAAAAAGAAATCTTTGCAAAGGTAGTTTTTGATAAAAATATTACGTGTAGCGAAATTGAAAAAATTACAAATCTTGCGAAAAAATATAATCTTCAAACTATATTACAGCCTGTTATGTGCGGGGATTTAATGAAGGACTCTTTAGATGAAATTTTAAATATTTTTAATAACATTGCAAGTAAATACAAAAATGTGCGTTTAATCCCGCAGGTTCACAAATTCTTAAATGTAAGGTAAAATAACGAAAGAGATATTTTGGAGATTTTTAATGACAGTATCAATAGCGGTTACAGGTAAAAGTGGAAGCGGGAAAACAACAATAGTTAAAGCATTATGGCAGGTAATAAGACAAAAACACCCTGATAAATCCGTACTGCTATTTGATAACGATTTAACTGGAGAATTAGGTCATAGTTTTGGAAAAGATATTCGTCAAACAATCTACGGGATAAGAAGCGGGAAACATGAGTATAAGACTGGCATTCCAGACAACATGACCAAGCAGGAATATATTGAATGGGCGCTTGAAGATATATTAGAGCCTCTTGATGACAATACAGATATTATTGTTTCATGGCTAATTGGTTCTAAAGACTGCAGATGTCCCATAACAAAACAAATAAATGATGCACTTGTAAAGCTAATAAACCGTTATGATTTTGTTATTTTTGATTGCGAATTCGATTTAAAATACCTTTATCAATTAGTGGATATACCTATAAATGTGACTTTGGTAATAGCAAGACCAAATGAGGCATCTATACATCTTGCAAAACGTATTCAAGAGTACAGCGCAAAGTATGCTGCAGGTGAACAATTGGGAGTTGTTTTAAATAAAGTTAATAAGCAGGAAATTGAACCTTTGCTGGAACTTTTAAACAAGTATGATTTAACGACTTTGGGTACTATTCCAAAGGATGATGAGTTAAAATTAAACAGAATTTCAAAAGAATCAATGGTTGTACAAAATGCACTGGAACAGCTCTATTATAGATTAAACATCCCAAGAGACGAGGAGGTGTAATGACTGTTATTCTTGACGGCAAATTGCTTGCAGATAAAATTACACAAAATCTAAAGAAAAAAACCTCTGGGTTAAAAGTAAAACCAAAACTTGCAGTAATATTGGCAGGTGATAATCCTGCTTCTTTAATTTATGTTAGAAACAAACAAAAAAGAGCTGAAGAA
Organism: Candidatus Gastranaerophilales bacterium; assembly: GCA_947626325.1. Classification (GTDB taxonomy): domain Bacteria; phylum Cyanobacteriota; class Vampirovibrionia; order Gastranaerophilales; family Gastranaerophilaceae; genus Avigastranaerophilus. Next base: position 3,816 of record CANQRT010000074.1, read on the forward strand.
ATCGGGTTTGAAACATTATTTCTACCTATGCCTAAAGATGTTTCAGAAGAAAATTTACTTGAAAATATATATATTTTAAATGAAATGAAAGAGGTAAATGCAATCTTGGTTCAGCTCCCTCTGCCAAGTCATATAAATAAATTTAGTGTAATAGAAGCAATTGCGCCCGAAAAAGATGTTGATTGTTTTAATTCAATAAATGTAGGTAAATTGCTGTGCGGATATTCGCCTTATGTACCTCCATGCACTCCAAAAGGAATAATAAGACTTTTTGATAATTATAATATAGAATTAGAGGGGAAAAATGTACTTGTAATCGGCAGGTCGAATATAGTGGGTAAACCGCTTTCCGTTATGTTTCAAGCACGAAATGCGACTGTAACTGCTGCTCATAGTAAAACAAAAAATTTAAAAGAAATTGCTTTAAATTCAGATATTATAGTATCAGCAGCGGGCTGTGCAAATCTTGTAACTGCAGATTTTGTTAAAGAAGGTGCTGTTGTTGTTGATGTTGGTATTAACCGTGTTAATGACCGCCTTAGAGGTGATGTTGATTTTGAAAATGTTGCGCCCAAAACTTCATACATAACGCCAGTTCCAGGGGGCGTTGGCCCTATGACTATTGCTATGCTTATGGAAAACACTTTAGAACTTTATCAAATTCAAAATCACAATTAATTTAACAAGTTAACATTTCTTTATCAAATTTTGTTAACGGAGTTTAGAAAACTTTAAAATTAGGCATATATTATAATAGTTATGCGAGATTTTTATCTTTGCAAAGGTCGAGAAAGTTATGATTTTAGAGTACAAAGTTAACGAATTACAAGTTCAAGCTGCATGGTTAAAGACACTATATGATTTAGTGGATGAACTAAACTGTAAATGTCAGACTTTTATTGACGAGTCTTATAACCGTTCAAATAAAAACTTTGACCGTATGCGCACTATAAAGATTTATGGCTCTGATACTATGCTCGGCTGGTTTAAACTCCGTATGGAAAGATATGCTCATTTTATTTTCAATTTTAACGAGCAGCCCGATATCAAGAGCGAATTTGTAGATTAGTTGTTTTTGTAATTAGAAAGGAACTGCCGAAGCAATTCGGCAGGTTTTTATTTTAATTGAGCTATGTATTGAAAATACGGATTATTAGGGTATTTTAAAGCCGTTTTTTCTAAATCTTCCTTTTTTATATATTTCATTCTGTATGCAACTTCTTCAAGGCAGGCAATTTTAATCCCTTGGTTATCCTCAATTGTTTTAATAAATTGAGAAGCTTGTAAAAGTGAAGAATGAGTGCCTGTATCAAGCCAAGCAAACCCTCTTAATAAAAGTTCTACCGTTACTTTATCTTGTTTTAAATATGTGTTATTTAAGTCTGTTATTTCAAGCTCGCCTCTTGCAGAGGGTTTTTGAACTTTAGCGTATTCAATTACTTTATTGTCATAAAAATATAATCCTGTTACGGCATATTGTGATTTTGGTGATTTTGGTTTTTCTTCAATTGAAATAGCCTTGTTGTTGCTGTCAAATTCAACGACACCAAACCGTTGAGGGTCTTTTACCTGATAAGCAAATAATGTAGCACCGCCGTTTTCTTCAGTTCGTTTTACTGCATCTTTTAAAGTTTTTGAAAATCTTGGCCCATAAAATATGTTATCGCCAAGTATGAAAATTTTATTCCGAATTGACTGCCGTTTCCTAATAATTTTTCAAAATTTGGCAAGTCTTCAGGGGTTGATATTATCAGTATATCTTTTATCCCTGCGAGCATTAAAACAGAAATTGGGTAGTAAACCATTGGTTTATCAAAAATTGGCATTAACTGCTTTGATACTGCTATTGTTGACGGGTATAATCTTGTTCCCGCACCGCCTGCAAGTACAATTCCTTTCATTCACACCTCAATTCCATATATTCTTTAAGTGCTGTTTGCCAGTTTCTGCATAGATTATTATTTTCCATTATGCTATTTTCTGGTCTTTTTGCGGGCCTTGGGAATTCTTGTGTTGTACATGGCTTTAAATTTACACTCCAGCCGCCAAGTTCATATATTTTTTTTGCAAAGCCGTACCAGCTTGTTTCTCCGCTCCCGCAAACGTGATATATTCCATAAGGCATTTGATTTTTTATTATTTTTACTATGCCGTTTGCAAGTTCAACAGTCCATGTTGGGCATCCTATCTGGTCATCAACCACTTTTACTTCTTCTTTATCTTTTAAACTTATCATTGTTTCAACAAAGTTTTTTCCGTGAATACCGTATAACCAGCTTGTTCTGGTAATATAATATTTTTCGTTTTTTGCTGCCTCTATTTCACCAGCAAGTTTAGTTTTTCCGTATATATTTTGCGGGTTAGGAGTATCTAAGGGCAGATATTTGCCCTTTTTAGTACCGTCAAACACGTAGTCTGTTGAAATGTATATTATAGTAATATCAAGTTCTTTACAGGTTTTAGCAAGATTTTTAGTACCCTCTGCATTAATTTTGTAAGCTGTTTTTTCATCTTCCTCAGCCTTATCCACGTTAGTGTATGCAGCAAGGTGGATTACATAGTCGGGTTTATTTTCTGTTAAAACTTTTCTTACATTATCGGGATTTGTAATATCTAAGGTATCTAGATCTGTTTCAATTACCTCGTATCCCTCATCTTCCAATATTGGGCATAAATCCTGACCAAGCATTCCTTTTGCGCCTGTTACAAGTATTTTCATAGTAAAGCTCCCGATATTTTTTCTTCAATATTTTTCATCCATTCTTGATTATTTAAATACCAATCAATAGTGAGCTTTATACCCTCCTCAAATGTAACAGACGGGCTCCAGCCAAGCTCTTTTTGTATTTTATCGTTGCTGATAGCGTAGCGCCTATCGTGTCCTAATCTATCTTTAACGTATTCAATGGAGCTTTCATCTTTGCCCATTGCGTTTAATATTAATTTTGTTATTTCCATATTAGTTTTTTCATTATGTCCGCCGATATTATATACTTCGCCGACTCTGCCGTTATGAAGAACAGTATCTATTGCACTGCAGTGATCATAAACAAACAGCCAATCTCGTACATTAAGCCCGTCACCGTATATGGGAACCTTTTCACCCTTCAATAACTTTGAAATAAAGAAAGGTATTAGTTTTTCTGGATATTGATAAGGCCCATAGTTATTTGAACATCTTGTAATAAGTACGGGAAGTTTATAAGTTTCATAATAAGCTCTAACGAGCATATCAGCACTCGCCTTGGAAGCAGAATAAGGACTGTTTGGTGAAAGCGGTGTAGTTTCATAAAAATACCCTGTTTTACCAAGCGAGCCGTAAACTTCATCGGTAGAAACCTGTAAATATCTTTGTACACCGCATTCTTTTGCACTTTGCAATAAATTTAAAGTACCCTTAACATTAGTTTCAATAAAAATTTCAGGGCCTGTAATTGAGCGGTCAACGTGGCTTTCTGCTGCAAAATTAACTATACAG
>CANQRT010000075.1 GCA_947626325.1 Candidatus Gastranaerophilales bacterium
CGTGTAATTTTTTAATTTCATTTACCCAAGTAAAAAACTTGTTCCAGTTATCATCAATTTGAGCTTCAACAAGTTTTACAGCACCTGCCATAACAATACCTTTTCCGCCGTCTAATGAAATAACATCGTTTTTGTGGTAAACGGTTCCGTCTGAACCTGTTAAAGTTTCATTTGCTAAGTCTATTTTAATATCTTCACATCCCGACACGCAGGGTTTGCCCATGCCTTTTGCAACTACTGCTGCGTGTGATGTTGCACCGCCTCTTAGTGTTAATACACCTTGAGAAACAGCCATTCCGTGAATATCATCAGGACAGGTTTCTATACGAACCAATATGACTTTTTCACCAGCTTCACCTCTTTGTGCAGCTTCTTCTGTATCAAATACGATTTTACCAACTGCAGCACCAGGAGAGGCATTTACACCTGTTGAAATCTTTTTTGCTTCTTCCATTGCTTTTGTATCAAAGCATGGCAGTAATATTTGATTTACACTGTATGGATCAACAAGTTGTATTGCTCTTTCTTTTGTAATTATACCTTCTTCGTGCATTTCAACGGCTATTCTTACAGCTGCAGCTGCTGTTCTTTTACCGTTTCTTGTTTGTAAAATGTATAATTTGCCTCTTTCAATTGTAAACTCCATATCTTGAACATCTTTATAACCAAGTTCAAGTTTTTTAGCTATATCAACGTATTGTCTGTATAAATCGGGCATTTCTGTTTCTAACATAGCTATTGGTTTTGGTGTCCTTATGCCTGCAACAACATCTTCACCTTGAGCGTTTGTTAAATATTCGCCGTAGAATTTATTTTCGCCTGTTGCAGGGTTTCTTGTAAATGAAACACCTGTTGCGCAATCGTCGCCCATATTTCCGAATACCATTGTTTGTACGTTAACAGCAGTACCATAATTATGGTCAATTTTATTCATATTTCTGTATGCAACAGCACGTGGAATATTCCAGCTTCTGAATACCGCTTCAATTGCTTCTTGCAATTGAACATAAGGGTCTTGAGGAAATTCTTTGCCTGTTACTTCTTTTATAACTCTTTTATATATTGGAATTAATGATTTCCAGCCCTCTGCACTAATTTCAGTATCTGATTTTACACCTTCACGTTCTTTTACTTTTTCAACTTCTGATTCAAAGTATTTTTGTCTATCCATTTCCCATGCAACAGAACCGAACATGGTTAAAAATCTTCTGTAGCTGTCATAGCAAAATCTTGGGTTATTTGTTAATTTTACCATTGCTTCTACAGTTTCATCGTTTAAACCTAAGTTTAATATGGTTTCCATCATACCAGGCATGGAAATTCTTGCGCCTGAACGTACTGAAACTAACAAAGGATTTGTTTTATCTCCAAACTTTTTCCCTGCTTGTTCTTCAACAATCTTTAATTTTTCTTTAACGTCATCCATTAACCCTAATGGCATTTTGTTACCGTTATTTATATATTCCATACATGTTTCGGTTGTTATTGTTAATCCTGGTGGTACAGGCAAGCCTAAATTTGTCATTTCTGCCAAATTAGCACCTTTTCCGCCTAACAGATTTCTCATGGAAGCATTACCTTCCTTGAACAACCATACTCTCTTCTCTGTCATGCTTTTCTCCTTATTTGAACATTTTTCTTGACTAACTTATCATTACATAAACATAAATTGAACTCAAATTATAAGTTTCCGCCCAGTAAATAATATTCACTGCAGTATAAACCGCTTCCTATTGGCGAGCAATTGACTTTTAATCGTTCATATCCTTTACTCTTGCCTAGCGGTGTTATTTTATCTGAGTATATATTTATAAAAAATATATCTTGCCCTATTCTGTTTGGTTTTTCTGCGCCGTTTATGTCGATTAACATAAAATACAACGGCTGGTCAGGTAACAGTTTTTCATTTTCGTTGTTTTTTATTGATATTAATGTTCCGTCTTTTAATTCATAGAACTCGTTAAAATAATACTGCCAATTCTTTTTTATCGGACTGCCATTTAATTTTCTGTAGGTGTATTTTTTTAAATTGACTTTTTCATAATTGAGCATATTAAAATATGGAAAAATCCTGTTTTTAATATATTCGTTGTTAACTGATTTTTCATATTCATCATCGTTTGGTATGATTGGATTTTCGTGGAGTTTTACTAAGTCAAAAGAGTATTTTATTTCTTCATAAGTGCTTTTCCACTTTGCAATTCTTTGTGCCTGCTCTAAATTAATTAAATTAAACGGAATTATAATTAATACAATCAAAATTATGATTGCAAAAATTGACACTACGTTAAAAATACTGAACGAAAAGCTTTTCACCTAGCAAGTTCCATTCTTCTTTTTTCTTTTATAAGTTCATCATAAATCCAATCAGGAACAAAGTTCTTACCCATGATGATATTTCCGTTATTAGGATTTGGAGCATGAAAATCTGAACCGCCAGTTATTATTAATCCGTATTTCTCCGCCAGAGTTGAAAAATACTCAATGATTGCGGGTGAGTGCTTTCTGTGGTATGCTTCTAGTCCTCTTAAACCAAAATTCATCATTTCTTTGGTTAATTGGTCTGCAATATCAACATCATAAGGGTGAGCAAAAACAGGTATTCCGCCTGCATCATATATTATTTCCACTGCATCAAACGGAGTAACGGTCTTTCTTTGTACGTATACATTTGAGTCATCATTAATATATTTATTGTATGCTTCAATTACACTTGAGGTTCCTCCTGCATTGGTTATAGCTTTTGCGATATGAGGTCTGCCTATACTCCCGCCTTCTGCTACTTGCTGGACAATACTTTCAAATGTTATTTTTATTCCCGCACGTTTTCCTAACAGGGTTATTATTTCTTTTGTTTGTTTTATACGTGCTTGTTGCTGCAACTTTAGCAGCTTTTGAAAATCACTGTTGTTTAAATCCATAAAATAGCCTAGAATATGAACTTCATAGCCTTTGTATAAAGTGTTAATTTCAACTCCAGGTATAATATCGATTGGCTTATCTTTTGCATATTCGATAGCAATATTATGCGACAGCACATTATCGTGGTCTGTAATCGCAATTGCGCCCAGTCCTGCATCGATTGCCGTATCGACGATTTTTTCGGGTGAAAACGCGCCGTCGGAATACGATGTGTGGATATGTAAATCGACTTTCACTTCCTTATCCTTTCATAATTACTTTTTCCTCTTTTAAAACTATTTTCTCATTAATTCTTTTTATTGACAGCGCCTGCCCCGTTAAAATATCAACTTCCGTTATTACTCCGTTGATTTGTGCAAGCCCTGTATCTGCCACATCTAATCTGTCAGGTATGGCTGTTATTAATCTATTTACCGACGCTTCATATTCCATGCCTATTACGCTGTCTGCGGCGCCGCAAAATCCCGCGTCAGTTATATATGCGCATGCGGGTTCAAATATTTGCTCGTCTGCTGTTTGAACATGGGTATGAGTTCCATAAATTGCGCTTACGCCTAATTTAGCATAATATTTTCCCATACATATTTTTTCTGCACTTGCTTCTGCATGGATATCTATGATTATTATTGGAGTTTCTTTTTTTATTTCGTTTATTGCTGTTTCAAGAAGCTGCCATGGTGACTCTATTAAGCTCATAAATGTTCTGCCTAGTACATTTATTACTCCGATTTTACCTTTTAATGTTTCAAATATCCTATATCCTTTACCTAAAGTTCCTGCGGGGTAATTTATCGGTCTAATTAGTTTATCTGCTTCGTCAATGTAATTAAATATTTCACGTTTATCCCAGATGTGATTGCCTGATGTAAAACAATTTATGCCATAAGATAACAGCTCATTGTAATTTTTTTGAGTTAATCCAAAGCCATGGGATGCATTTTCCACATTTGCTATTATAAAATCGGGTTTTTGCTCTTGCGGTATTTGAGTGATAAATTTTTGCACAGCCAACCTGCCGGGTTTTCCGACTATATCGCCTAAAAACAATATTTTGATTGTATTTGTGCTCATTGATTTATCCATTTAGTCCTGTAGGAATTGCTTTGCGCTTGCTTATCGGGTTCACTACGCTCACCCTTTCGCAAATTTCGCTGTCTTGGATTTTGCTTTCTCTCGGGCAAGTGCCTCATTTCGCTACGCTTGTCATTCGGCTTGCCCTCACTTCTTCAAGCTTCGCTCTACGCAAAATCCGCTGTCTTGAAATTTGCTGTCTTTGGGCTTCCCGTTCACTCGCTTTCGCTGTCGTTCACTTCAGCCCTTCATTACTCGGGTTCGCTACGCTCACCCTTTCGCAAATTTCGCTTCTTGAAATTGCTTTCTCTCGGGCAAGTGCCTCATTTCGCTTCGCTTGTCATTCGGCTTTCCCTCACTTCTTCGAGCTTCGCTCTACGCAATTTCGCTACTTAGCAATTTCAGTTGTTCGGATTTCCCTTACAACTGTTACTCTTATTTGACCTGGATAATCGAGTTCTTCTTCTATTCTTTTTGCTATATCTCTTGCCAGCCTTGCACTCGCAATATCATCAAATTTTTCGGGTTGTACTATCACTCGGATTTCTCTACCAGCTTGTACCGCAAATGATTGTTTTATTCCCTCATAACTTAATGCTATTTCCTCTAATTTCTGCAATCTTTTAATATAGATTTCAAGAGTATCTCGTCTTGAACCAGGTCTGCCTGCCGATACAGCATCTGCTAGTTTTACAAGCACTGCTTCTATCGTATTTGCAGTTACATCGTCATGGTGTGCTTCTATTGCGTGGATTATTTCTTCTTTCTCACCGTATTTCCTTGCAAGTTCAACACCTAACTCTATATGTGTTCCCTCTTGGGTTTGGTCTATTGCTTTTCCTATATCATGTAATAATCCAGCACGCTTCGCTATTTTTACATTTGCACCTATTTCAGCAGCTATCATGCCTGCTATATGCCCTACTTCCAGTGAGTGGATTAATACATTTTGTCCGTAACTTGTTCTGTAATATAATCTTCCCAGTGTCTTTATAAGCTCTTTATTAAGGTTCATAATGCCCATTTCCATTGCGGCATTTTCACCCTCCTGCTTAATTTTTTGTTCAACTTCGACTCTGGCTTTTTCTACCATTTCTTCTATCCTTACAGGATGTATTCTTCCGTCGGATACAAGTTTTTCTAATGCTATTTTGGCTATCTCACGTCTTACTGGGTCAAAACAAGATAATACTACCGCCTCGGGTGTATCATCTATTATAAGGTCAACCCCTGTTAGAGTTTCTAATGTCCTTATGTTTCGCCCCTCTCTGCCTATTATTCTCCCTTTCATTTCGTCTGACGGTAAATTTACTGATGTTACCGTTGATTCAACTACATGGTCTATAACACATCTTTGCATTACGCTTGTTAATATTTCTTTTGCTTTTTCATTTGATGTTTCTTTTATGTAGTTTTCATTTTCTCGTATTAGATTGTTTGCTTCTTGCTGAAGATCAACCTTTAATTGTTCGAGTAATAAATTTTTTGCATCTTCTCTAGATAAACCAGATATCTTTTCAAGCTCCTCCATTTGTTTTTGGACAAGCTCTGCAAGATAATCTTCTTTATCTAGTAATTCATCAGATTTCTTTTGTAATTCAGCTTCTTTTACAGCAACATTTTGAAGTTTGTCTTCAAGAGTTTCTTCTTTCTTTGCTAATTTTGTTTCAAGTCTTGATAACTCCTGCCGTCTTTCTTTCGTTTCTTCTTGAAATTTTTCAATATCTTTTTGTACAGCCTCTTTTGCAGCAAGCATTGCTTCTTTCTTATAAAGGTTGTTTTTTTCTTCCATTTCAGATATTAAATTTGCTTTTTCTTTTTTCTCTCGCCTTGAATCACGCCATAATAAGAAACACGCAAATGCAAGTACTACAAAAAGCAAAAGTAGAGTATTATAATCGAAATTACTAATTTTCCTATACCTCGTTCTTTCTTATGCAAATTGTTTAATATGCACTTATATAATATTTATTTTACATTTTTCCTATAATTATATTTTTACTTATGATAGAAATTCTACCATAATTATCGGCATTTTAACAACCTTTTTATTTTTCTTGTTTTTTTCTCTTTACAATCAGATTTTTTTATATTATATTACTCAAAGTAAATGCCTTGGTGGCGGAAGTGGTAGACGCGTTGGACTTAAAATCCAATCAGGCTCACCCCTGGTGCCGGTTCAAGTCCGGCTCAAGGCAAATTTTTAAGACACCTTATGGTGTCTTTTTTATTGCATTATATATATCTTTTCATCGTTTATAATTTTTTCAAAATTAAGAATATTAAACAATTCTCCGTTTTCGCTAAACTCATTTGTTATATATTCCGAGGTTGCTTTATTATTTGGTATATTTTTTAAGTTTCTTATTGATTTTACATCATCCACCAATAGTGCTAAATTAAAATTCTTCCCTTCGGTTATTATTATTTTACTGTTTTCGTTGATTTGTGTGAGTTCATTATTTAAAAATCTTTTTAAATCCAGTAATGTTATAATTTCTCCATGTACATTTATTATTCCTCGTATATAATCCTTAGTATACGGCAGTTTTTTTATATTTAACCGTTTTGCTGTTATAAATTCTTTTATGTATTTTAAATCCATATAATAATTTTGATTATTTATATTAAATAAAATATATTGATTAATTAAGTTTGTATTTACGGGAAATGAGAATAATTCCTGATTTTTTTCATTATCCTTTGAGCGCAGTGATAATATCTGTAATGATTTTTCGTCATCAGGAAGTAATTTTGTATAATCTATTGTATTTTCATTTTCTGAATTAGTATTTATTATTTTTTCAATAGTTTTAATATCTAAAATACTTACTGTGTTATCATTATGCTCAATAATTTCTTTAACTGCAGAATTATTGATTTCATAGGGCAGGGATTGAAGTTTATTTTTTTCGAATTGAAAAATATTTACAATTTTATCTGCTGTAATAGCAAAGCAATTTTCTTCTGTACAGGTAATAATTAGTTGATTATTTATTGTGAATTTATTTGTTTCAAATCCTAAAAGAGGGCATAAATCTATGGCATTAATTATCATTCCTTTATATTTAATTATTCCAATAACTCCTTTTGGAGTCCTTTGCGGAATTTTTATTTCTGTCAGATTTATTACTTCTATTACATTTTGGATATCAATAGCATAAAATTTATTATTCAATTGAAAAACAATATAATTTGAATAATTCTCACTATCTTGAATTT
>CANQRT010000076.1 GCA_947626325.1 Candidatus Gastranaerophilales bacterium
AGAAACGCACAGCCATTAATGAAAGACGGCGGTTCAATCTTAGCTTTAACATATTTAGGCGGTGAAAAAGTTGTTGCAAATTATAATATAATGGGTGTAGCAAAAGCTGCACTTGAAGCATCTGCAAGATATTTGGCTGAAAACTTAGGTAAGTATGGTATAAGAGTTAACTGTTTATCATCAGGTGCTGTAAAAACACTTGCAGCTTCTGGTATTGACGGTTTCGGTAAAATGCTTAAAGCTGCTATTGCTAAAGCTCCTTTAAAAAGAAATGTTACTCTTGAAGATGACGGAAAAACTGCTTTATATCTGTTATCAGACCTATCATCAGGCGTAACGGGCGAAGTTATCCACGTTGATTGCGGATGTCATGCCGTTTATGCTTCTAAAGAAGAAATGGATCTTGTTACAAGGTAGTTTTCTAAAGCAATATTTTAAGAGGATGAAAAAATTCATCCTCTTTTTATATGTTTAAAATTTAAAAAAAAATGGTATTATAAATTTTGTATTACAATTCACCAAGTTCATTACATCATTTAAGAAATGGAAGGAGAAACGTAAATGGTGGCAATTGGAGTTATCGTTCTAATTATTTTAGGTGCTATTTATAATTTATACGCAACTGTTATTAGAAATAAAAATACGGCATTAGAAGCTTTATCAGGTATTGATGTTCAATTAAGAAAACGTTATGACTTAATTCCTAATATGCTTACAATAGCAAAGAAGTTCATGGAGCATGAAACAGAAATATTCCAAAAAATAACGGAGTTAAGGTCTCAAGCAATGAAGGCTTCTCTTGGCTCAAAATCTAAATTTGAAGCAGAAGCTCAGCTTGATACTCAATTAAGAGCATTAATGGTAAATGTAGAAAATTATCCTACTTTAAAATCTGATGCTACAATGGTTCAAGCAATGAAAACTTATGAAGAAGTGGAAGAAAACATTTCTTCTGCAAGAAGATTTTATAACTCTGCTTTAACTCAATTAAGAAATTCAATACAAATCTTTCCTGGCTCTATATTTAGAGGATGTGCAGGGGAAGTAGCAAATTACAGTTACTTTGAAACTGATGCTGCAAGCAAACAGCCTGTTAATGCAAGCCAATTTCTGTAAGGAATAATTTCATGGCTTTTGAAAATGGAATTTAATAATTAAGGAGTCCTTACAAAAGGACTCCTTAAAATTGATAAAATAAATATAAGGAAAAAATAAATGAGCAGTGAATTTAATGATTATTTTAAAAAAGAAATTTATAAAGAAACTCTTAAATACTACAAACAATGGAAAGACAGCAGAGATAAAAGTAATTTATTCCTTAAAGTTTTTTTAGGTATAGTAATTGTAACTGTTATATTATGTTTTATATATAAGCTCCATTGGATTGAAATAACAATGGCAGCCTTTTTAGTTAGCGGACTAGCTTTTTTCCTTTTATACAAAGATTGGTTTAAGTATGAAAAAACTATAAAAAAAGAAATCCTGCCCTTAGTCCTTAAATATAAAAATTTACAGATTGCTGATGAGGCACAAAGACAGGCTTTGAAACGTTTAGTAAAAACTTTAAAAATTTTCCCAAGTTATGATAGTTATAGTTGTGATGATTTTGTAATAGGAGAATATAAAGGACTTAGGATACTTATTGCCGAACTTGATTTAGAAAGAGAAACACGCAACTCCAAAGGAGAACGTTCAAAAGTACCTGTCTTTAACGGTATATTTGTATCATTTACAAATCCAAATCCGCAAAAAGCTGTGCTTGTACTTCGTCCCGATAAAGCAAGACATTTCTCTTTAAATTCCGCTTTAAAACAGGTTCATCTTGAAGACCCTGAGTTTGAAAAATATTACGATATATATTCAAACGACCAAATTGAGTCAAGAAATATTTTGACTCCTGCATTTATGAATAGAGTAGTTGAAGTGAATAAAAAATTAAGTTTTAAATCAAAAATATTGACAATCGCAAATAATTTTTATTTATCTTATGAGTACGAAAATATTAATATTACATTCGCTAATTTCTGTAAAAACTTATTTGAGTTTAGACTCGATCAATCTCCTTGTGATGTTAATACATATAAGGAAATGATTGATGATATTGAGCAAATATATGAAGTCATTGATATGCTTAATCTAGCAGAAGAAAAATAACAGAGAAAAGTTAAACAATATCAATAAATTTATTATAAAAATCTTCAAAAGAGTCATTTATAATGCTTTCTCTCATATCATGAATAAATTTAATTAAAAATCTTGTATTATGAATAGAAAGTAAAATGGCAGCTGTCGCTTCACCCATTCTGTAAAGGTGCCTTATGTATGCTTTAGAGTGATTTTGACACGCATAGCAGTCGCAGTTAGCGTCAAGCGGAGAGTTATCTTTTTCAAACTGTTTATTCTTAATAATTTTTCTGCCCTCATAAGTAAAAAATGAACCATGACGAGCATTTCTTGTAGGTAAAACGCAGTCAAACATATCAACTCCGCGCTTAACCCCCTCAAGTAAATCTACAGGAGTCCCTACTCCCATTAAATATCTTGGTTTATTGTTTGGAAGTAAGGGGGCAGTTAATTCTACCAGATGATTTTTAAGCTCGGGCGGCTCTCCTACGCTTACACCGCCAATTGCATAACCTGCGGCATCATAAGAAGATATAACCTTTGCGCTTTCTTTTCTTAAATCATCAAAAAACGCACCTTGAACTATAGGAAATAATGCCTGATCTTCTCTTGTATGAGCTTTAAAACATCTTTCAAGCCACCTGTGTGTGCGCTCCATGGCTTTTACGGCATTATCATAATCACAAGGATATGGTGCACACTGGTCAAATGCCATTGCAATATCAGGGCCTAAGTCTTGTTGTATTTCCATTGAAATCTCTGGGTTAATATAATATTCATCCCCAGTTTTAGGCTCTTTAAACTTAACTCCGTCCTCTGTTATATTATTAAGGTGTGCCAGCGAAAAAACTTGAAATCCGCCAGAATCTGTTAATATCGGCTTTTCCCAGTTCATCCATTTATGCAGTCCACCAAACTCTTTAATTAATTTATTTCCAGGATGTAAAAATAAATGAAAAGAGTTTGCAAGAATAATTTGTGCTTTTGTTTCTTCTAAATGATGTTTAGTCATCATTTTAACGGCACTATGAGTACCTACGGGCATAAATATCGGTGTTTCAATATCTCCATGCGGAGTATGTAAAATACCTGCCCTTGCGTGTGTTTTTTTATCCTCTTTTAAAAGCTCAAAACTAAAGTGATTTTTGTTCTTCATTCATTAACATCTCTAACATAGTTGTCCAATTAGAACAAATTTCATCTTCTTTAAAATATATTGCAATTTCTCTTTCGGCACTTTCGGGGCTATCGGAACCGTGAATTATATTAAATTCCTGACTTACTGCGTATTCAAAACGGATAGTTCCTGCATCTGCATTCTCGGGTTTTGTTGCGCCCATCATTTTCCTTGATTCAGCTATTACATTAGGCCCTTCTATTACCATTGCTACTATTGGCCCTGAGGTTATATATTTTATTAATCGGGGGTAAAATGGTTTACCTTCATGCTCTGCATAATGTTTTTTTGCCTGTTCTAATGTCGGTAATAACAGTTTTAAACCGATGATTTTATAGCCTTTCTCTTCAAATCTTGTAATTATTCTGCCAATGAGGTTTCTTTTAACTCCGTCGGGCTTTATTGCTATAAAAGTTCTTTCGGTCATTTTCATATCTCCCCTAACCTGTTAATCTATTTTATTAGAACATAAAATCACGTTTTTTTCAATTATTGTTCTTTTTACTTAATTTGATATAATATTCAAGTAACAGCGTGATTATTGATTTTTATTTAATATGGACAAAAACGATATAATTAAATTAATAGATAAACAGGATTGTAAAACTGCAAAAGAACTGATTATTAACTCTGATAATGGACTTGAGAGAGATACTGAAATTGAGAAACTGCTTGGTTTGTGTAATATAAATTTAGGCTGTTTTGATGAAGCGGAAGAAAATTTTAAAACAATCCTTAAAACTAATGAAGATGATGCTGTTTCAATTTATTACCTTGCAACAATATATATTGAAAAAAATCATTTAAAAAAAGCTGAGGAACTATTGCATAAAGTAATAGAACTGCGCAGTGAGTATCTTGATGCTTATAAAACCTTAAGCATATGTTTTATGAAACAAAAAAAATTCCGTGAGGTATTAGAGTTTGAAGCTAAAATGATTTCCATAAACAGTGAAGATGCGCAAATTTATGAGATTTTAGCAGCTGCTTATGGCGAATTAATGGATTATAATAAGACTATAGAATATCTTTTAAAAGCAGTAGAAATCAATCCCAATGAATATAAATATTATAATAAAATAGGAAATATATATTTTAATACTAACAATACAGATAAAGCTCTTGAATATTTCCATACAGCTTACGAGAAAGATAATACTCAGCCGTCTGTATTATATAATCTAGGTGCTGCTTATTTTTCACAAGGTAAATTTGAGGAGGCTGTAAATTATTTAAAATTAACGGTTGAAAAAGAAAGAAAAGACTATTACTTAAATTTATACGGTATGGCATTATTGAAATCTAAGGATTTTAAATCTGCTATACAGGTATTTAGTGAATTATTAAGTTTATATCCTGATAAAGAAAATTATGAATATAATCTGGCATGTGCCTATGATGAAGCAGGAGAACTGGATAAGTCCTGTGAAATAATAGAACGCTTAATTACATTTAATATTAATTCTTATCCGTTAAAATTGCATTTAGCGTCGTTATATTCAAGACGTCAAATGTATCAAGCAGCAAAAGTCCTTTATGCAAATATACTTACAACTGGCTATGTTACCTCTGAACTTTTGTATGAGTATGCTCTATTGTGCGCAAAAACAAATGATACAGATAAAGCGGAAGAAATATTAAAAAAAATAATAGAAACAGAGCCTAATTTTGCACTGGCTTATAAAGATTTAGGAGTAATTTATCTGTCACGCAGATTTTTTGATAGAGCAGAAGAAAACTTTAAAAGAGCATTAGAACTTGCACCTGATAATAAATATATAATTTTTGAATACGGAAATTATTATCATTTAATGTCCGATTTTAAAAAGGCTCAAGAGTTTTATGATGAGATACTAAATCAGGACAATGTTGAAAAATATATGCAGTTAAGCATTGCTTTAAATTATATGGCAATGAATGAAACTGAAAAAGCTAAGGAAATTCTTACTAATGCGTTAAAAAATAATGCTCAGGATGTAAAGGTTTTATATAATCTAGCTAGAATTTATTTTAAAGAAAATAATTATGAAAACGCTAAACAGCTATTAGAAGATGCCTATGCAATTTCTCCTGATAGTGAAATATCATATCTGCTTGCAATGGTTTATATGAAATTAAATCAGTATAATGATGCATATTTGTTATTAAATCTGGTAAAACTATCAGTGCCTAATAATACCGAAGTATTATTAAATCTGGCAAAATGTAAGTTTGAAGAAAATGATTGGGAAAAAGCAAAAGAACATTTAGAGGAGTTATTTAAAATTTTCCCTGAACACGAACAAGCTCAAGATATGATGAATAAAATAAAAGAAAAGGAAGCTCAATGAAAAGAAAAAACTTTTTAATTGAAATGTTTAAATTCTTATGGGATAAAAAAGCATATTGGATTGTTCCAGTTATTTTATTTTTAATATTATTGATTTTATTAATAGTTGTAGGAACATCACCTGTTTCTCCGTTTATTTATACAATAATATAGGCAGCTAAAATGAAATTAAGCGAAGAAAAAAAATTTACGCTGACTCTATTTTTATTGCCATGGATACCTGCCTTTATACTTTATAAGCGAGGTATGGATATCTGGGCAGTAAGGGTGCTTGTTTTATTTATAGCATTAGCTTTAATATCATTTATAAGTCCCGCTTTTGCCTTAAAATTTAAGCAAATTTTAGAAAAAATAGGGCATTTCCTAGGTAAGTATCTTGCAATAATAGCTTTAACAATAGTATATTTTATTGCAGTATTGCCTACGGGTTTATTAATGAAAATAGTAAAACGCGACAGATTACGGCTTAAAAAGCCTCAACTTCAAACGTACTGGAAAAAGAACGAAAATAATAATACAGATTATGAATATCAGTATTAGGTAGGAGAAATGACATATTTACTCGGAATAAGTGCATATTATCACGATAGTGCAGCGGCAATAATAAAAGACGGCGAAATAATAGCCGCAGCACAGGAGGAGCGATTTACAAGAATAAAGCAGGATAGTGATTATCCTGCTAATGCTGTTAATTATTGTATGAAAGAAGCTAATATTGAGCCAGAACAGCTTGATGGAGTTGTATATTATGAAAAACCTTTTGTTAAATTTGAAAGAATACTTGAAACGGCAATGGCTTTTGTACCTTGTAGTATGAGGAGTTTTGTAAATGCAATGCCTGTGTGGATGAATAAAAAATTATTTATTCCAAGTCAAATAGATAATCATTTTGATAAAAGATTAAAGTGTCCTATATATTTTACAACACACCATGAATCGCACTGCGCAAGTGCATTTTACCCTTCGCCATTTGAAGAAGCAGCAATCCTTTGTTTAGACGGTGTGGGTGAATGGGATACTACAACATGGGCTGTCGGTAAAGGAAATAAAATTGAAATAAAAGAAAAAATAGAGTTCCCGCATTCACTTGGGCTTTTATATAGTGCATTTACGGGATTTTTAGGATTTAAAGTAAATTCTGGCGAATATAAAGTAATGGGCTTAGCTCCTTATGGAGAGCCGATTTATAAAGATTTAATTCTTGAAAAGCTTATTGATGTTAAAGAGGACGGTTCTTTTTGGTTAAATCAAGAATATTTTGGATATTGTACGACTGATTACATGTTTAATAAAAAATTTGAAAAACTCTTTAACCGTCCGCCGCGAAAACCTGAAACAGTGCTGTCACAAAGTGATATGGATATGGCAGCAAGCTTGCAGGCTGTTACTGAGGAAATAATTTTAAAACTTGCAAATTACGTCTATAAACAAACGGGATTAAAAAACTTATGTTTGGCTGGCGGTGTTGCACTAAATTGCGTATCAAACGGTAATATATTAAAAAACGGGCCGTTTGAAAATATTTGGACTCAGCCCGCGGCAGGTGATGCAGGCGGTGCATTG
>CANQRT010000077.1 GCA_947626325.1 Candidatus Gastranaerophilales bacterium
TAATCAGCGGATTTAACATATTTAGGAAAAAAAGGAGATAAGAAAATGTCAATAGGCAGATTTATAGCAGGTTTTGCAATAGGCTCTATAGTAGGCGGGTTAATTGGTGTTCTGCTTGCACCTCAATCAGGTGAAGAAACACGTGAAAAATTAGCCGATAAATCAAAAGAAATTTGTGAAAAAGCTCACGATGCAGTTTCGGAAATACAAAATAAAGCCGACGGAATTGTAAGTGATATGCAGACTAAAGGCGATGAGTTAATTTCTAAACTTCAAGATGTAATTAACAAGCATAAAAATAGCGAAGAAGCATAAACAAATTTACAAATACAATTAAAAAAGTCCGAATAACTTCGGGCTTTTTTATTGCAATTGTTTTTCCTTCATAAGATAATATTCTTGTAATATGTAGTAAAAAGAGGATTTTACAATGACAGAAACAACAGTATCCGAAGTAGTTTTAAAGGTAGATAATTCAAACTTTGAAAAATACTCAAAAAATGCTCAGCAGGCAGTAGAAACAATAAAAGAACGTGCAGGTGTACAAGGTCAATTTTTAAATTGGATTAAAGTATTACCTGAAAACCAATTAAAAAATATTGATAACTTATATGACATGGCAGAAAAAGCAAAAGATAATAAATATACAGATTTAGCTATACTGGGAATAGGCGGTTCACGCCATACAACAGAGTCACTTATCAGAATGATAGGTAAAGAAGCTAATGTTCATTTTTATTCGTCAGTTGATGGTGAAAGCTTTAGAAGATTTATAAATACATTAGATTTATCAAAAACTCAATTTTTAGTAGTATCTAAATCAGGTGGAACTATAGAAACAACCGTTGCTTATGAAAATGCAAAAAAAGTAATGCAAGAATTTCTTGAACGTGAAGATGTTTCAGACAGATTTATTGCCATGACTGATGTATCAGCAGAAAAAAGCAATTTAAGAAGAATGGTAAAAGCTGGTGACATAAAATTATCAGGCTGTGTTCATGACGACGTAGGCGGCAGATTTTCAATATTTGACGATGCCACAATATTCACTCTTGCTTATGTCGGAGTTCAAAAAGATGAAGTAATTGCTATGTTAAATGCTTCACTTCAAGCTCAAAGCGAATATTTAAATACTGATATCAAAAACAACATTGCCCTTCAACAAGCAATATTTAATGTTAATTCAAAACTAAACGGAAAACAAAAACACTTTATAGAATACTTTGGCGATGCATTTTTAGGTACTACTTTATGGGAAAAACAATTAAAAAATGAATCCTTAAAAGCAAGAATTTCAACCGACACAAATGTAGGCCCAGGCTATCTTCACTATAATGCCGAAGCTGATTTAGACAGTGCAAATACAGACTCTTTCTTTACTTTTGTATACGTAACTCCGCAGGAAAAAGTAACAAAAGCTGTATTAACTGGAGTTATTAGCGCATATTCAAATATGCACCCTGTATCTGTAGTTGAGTTAAAAGATTTATCTTTAACAACTCTTGCTAAATTTATTGAATTTAAACACTTTGAAACACTTTATACAGGAAACATATTAAGGCAAATTGACGGAGATATAACTCCTAACGATTGCGCACTCCCTGAAGTATTGCAGCCAAATGTAGAAATTTATAAAAAAGAAGTAAGAAAGGCTATGGCACAATAGCATTATTCTAACTTTCACGCATTATTGACATAAAATAAAGAGGAAACAAATTGTTTCCTCTTTTTATATTCCTTATTATCCTATTATCCTTGAGTGCTAAATTTTGGAGTTGCTCTATCAATTGCTTCTTCTTCTGCTTTTTCAACAGCTTCTAATTGTTTTTCAACTGCTGATACCATTGTATCTAATCTTTTAACTTGCATTTCAACTATATTTTCTTTAACTGATACTTTATATATTTCTCTGTTTATTTCATCTAATTCCGCTTTGAAATCTTCTTCCTTTGCTCTTATTTCGGCATTTACTTTTGCTCTGGCTTCTTCTCCGCTTGCATTTGCTAACTCTTCATATTTATCTGCTAATTCAGTTGATTGAGATGCCTGCATACTAGCCAGCTGTTGTTGAAGACTCAATGTTTGAGTCGCTAAATTATATTGCTCATTTGATCTTTGAGTCTGTTGTAATTGAAGGGCATTTAATTGCCCGTCTAATACAATTTTTCTTTGTGCAAATAAAGCGTATCCCATTTTTGAATCCTCGTTTTATTATCTCTTGTATATATAAAAACCAAAAAACATGAATTCATGCTATTTTGGAGTCGTTTTGTTAAGAAATCGTTACAATTAGTATATACTTTTTATATAACTATTATATAAAAAATATATTTTTTGTATTTAATACAGTGTATATAATTACCTTTATTGGTAATATTTATTACTTTTTAGGGATAAGAGTCCTCATTGAATTATTTATTTGCGCAAAATTAGCATTGATTGCAGATGACCTTGCAGAGCATATAACAGATATGTATTTATTAATATTATATATATTATTTTCTTTTAGTATTTGGCGAAAACTTTCACGCATTAAACGCTTTATTCGGTTTCTAACAACGGCGCGTTTATGTATTTTTTTACTTACGACAAATGCAATTTTAACAGGAATATCTGCTTGAGTTTTTTCTTTGCCAAAGTATATACAAATATTATTATCCGCAGCAACATTATTAAGTTTATATGTAGCAATAAAAGCGGAATATTTTTTTAATCTAAATTTTTTTTGTAACATGATATATATTATATAATATAAAATATATAAAAAATGAACTGCAAATGCAGTTCATTTAATTTATGTTTAAAAAAGAATTAAGCTCTTTCTTTTGCGGTAATAGCCAGTTGATGACGGCCTTTAGCGCGTCTTCTGTTTAAGACTTCTCTGCCGCCTGCTGTTGCCATACGCGCTCTGAAACCGCTGACATTTTGTCTTTTTCTTTTTGTACCTTCCAGTGTGCGTCTCATTTTATTTCTCCTTGAATGTATTATTTTTGTTATATCATAATAAATAAGACATGATTTAAAGTCAATCATAAAAATTAAAAGGTTAAAAATTATGAATAAAATAGGATTTATAGGCGGCGGTAAAATGGCAAGCGCCATTATTAAGGGAATTATTGAGTCAGGAGTTTTTTCTTCAAAAGAAATAATCGCATCAGCCCGCACGAATAAAACTCTTGAACAGTTAAAAAAAGAATTTAATATTAATACTACCCTTAATAATAAAGAGGTTGTTAAAAATTCTAAAATAATAATTTTAGCTGTTAAACCTTTTATATTAAAAGATATATTAAATGAAATTAAAGAGTATATAACAAACGAGCATTTAATAATTTCAATAGCTGCTGGTATTTCAATTAAAACAATTGAAGAAATTTCAGGAAGTAAATTGGTAATAAGGGTTATGCCCAATACACCTGCGCTTGTAAACAGTGCAATGAGCGCAATTTGCTGTTCTAGTGCAGTAAATGAAGAACAAAAAAATTGTGCTTTGAAAATATTTAACAGTGTAGGCGAAACTGTTTTGAGTGAAGAAAAATATATTGATATAATAACAGCTATATCAGGAAGCGGGCCTGCATTTTATTATTATTTTATAAATTCCATTGCAAAAGCGGGAGAAAAATTAGGACTTGACTATGAAACAAGTTTAAAATTATCTGCTCAAACAGCACTAGGCTCTGCCCAAATGGTATTAAAGACAGGAATTGCGCCCGAAAAACTCATTGAAAATGTCACAACAAAAGGAGGCTGCACTGAAGCGGGCAATAATGTGTTAATAGAAAATAAGATTTCTAAAATTATTTTTGATACTATAGATAAAACAGCAAAGAAAGCATACGAATTAGGAAAAAATTAATTATGAGTGAAAAGGAAAATTTATATTCATTAGAAATAGAAAAAAGCAGTGATTTAAAATACGGAGAAAATCCTCATCAAAAAGCAAGCATATATAAAAGCGACTCCACTATTGATTATGAAATAATACAAGGCGAGGAATTATCTTATAACAATATAACTGATATGGCGGCTTGCACAAGTATACTTAGCGAGTTTTATGATGTGTGTGCGTGTATAATTGTAAAACACAATACTCCCTGCGGAGCGGCACTTGGAACAAGTATAGGTGATGCCTGGATAAAAGCAACAGACTGCGACCCTGTAAGTATGTTTGGCGGCACGGTTGGTTTTACGCAGGTTATAAATGAAAATCTTGCAAAACAGTTAAGTGAAATGGTAGTTACAACAATTATAGCTCCTGATTACACTCCAAAAGCAATCAGCCTATTTCAAAAAACAAATATAAACATAATAAAATTAAATACTCCTCTATCAGAGTACAAGAACTATCGCAGTGATGAAATTAAAATAACTCCTTTTGGAACGTTAATTCAAGAATCCGACAAAGGCGAACTTAACACGGAAAACTTTAAGGTAGTAACTAAAACAAAGCCTACACAAGAAATGGTTGAAGATATGATTTTTGCTTGGAAGATAGCAAAACATGCCAAATCAAATGCAATAGTAATTGCAAAAGATTTTAAAGTAATAGGAATAGGACAGGGACAGACAAGCAGAATAGACTCATTTGAAGTAGCGTTAAATAAAGCCTGCGACGGCTCAAAAGAGGCTGTTGCCGCATCAGATGGCGCAATTTCTGAAATTAATAATATATATGCAGCTGCACAAGGCAGAATATCTGCAATAATCCAAACTGGCGGACATAAAAAGGATGAAGAAATTATAAAAACCGCTGATAAATACAATATAGCAATGATAACAACAGGGATAAGACATTTCAAACATTAATATGGCGGAAACTCTAAACAATAAAAAAATAATATTTACACAGGCTCTCGGACATTTTACCATTGACGCACATTCTGGATTTTTAAATCCTATTATGCCTTTTATCGCTGCAAAAATCGGCATAACAATGGCAATAGCTACAGTGTTAATATCTATATCAAACTTAACTTCTTCACTGTCACAGCCGTTTTTCGGGTATATAGCAGACAGGTGGAAAAGACGGTTTTTTATTTTTTGGGGAATGATTATGGCATCAGTTTTCTTATCATTTCTTGGTGTTGCTCATAATATTTATACATTGATAATATTCTTACTGCTTGGGCACATGGGAGTATCGTTTTTTCACCCGCAGGCAACCAGCATAGTTTCAGAGTTTTCAAAAGATTGCAGCAATTCAAAAGATATGAGTTTTTTTATAGCCTCAGGGACTTTTGGTTTTGCTTTAGGCCCTGCTATATCTTCAAATATTACACAATTTTTCGGACTTGAAAAACTGCCATTTGCATGTTTTATCGGTATAATTACAGCATTTTTTATTTTAAACAACACACCTAAAATAAAACTTTTAAATATTCCCAAGCCTAAAGCCTCGCTGATAAACGCCATAAAAGCAATTTTTAAAAACAAGCCCGTTTCTATACTTGTTGCCGCTTCAATAGTTAAATCGTTTGTGGTATCTTCTTTTTCAATAATATTGCCCTTTTATTGGAAATCAATTGGATATAATGTTTCAACAATAGGATTAATATTGCTTGCATTTATGCTTTTTGGTGCATTTGGCGTAGTATCCAGTCCTATATTTGAAAAATTTATCGGAATAAAAAATGTATTTTATTTATCATTAATCACTGTAACTCCGCTTGGGATTATATTTTATCTTTGCGGAGGAAAAGGAATAATAGGACTTATTGCCTTTATTTTAATAGGATATGTAAGTTTTCTTGCCGTTCCTGTTAATATGTCGTTAGCTCAAAGACTTATGCCTGAATTTAAAAGCATGATATCTGGATTTATAGGCGGTTTTAGCTGGGGAGTTATAGGATTAATTCTGCCATTAATAAGTTTAATCGCCGAAAAAACAGGGATAATGACAATTTTACTAATTATGACATTTATCCCGCTAATGTTTTCTTATTTTATTAAATATTTACCCAACGAGAATTAAGCCCTATATTGCAATGACTGCGCATCATATAATTTACGTTTAGCTGCGTTCCATAATGCACGTTTTTCAAAACTTTTGCATTCGGACAATTTGCCTCCGCTTAAAAGTTCCATAATATTAATTCTATTAAAGAATTTTCTATTTGTTGCCTTAAATGCCTCTTTAGGGTCAATTTGTGTATCTTTAGCTATGCTTGCTGCAGTATAAAATATATCGCCCATTTCTTCTTCCATGTGGTCAAAGTTATGATCTGTAGGATTTAATTGGTACTCTCGCCTTGCGACTTTAAATTCTTCTATTTCTTCAAGCAGGCATTCATCCCAAGCTTCTTCATCTTTTGTAAACCCGATATTTCTTGTAACATCATCAAGTCTTGTAAAAGTATCAAATACATCATTATTATTAGGATTAATCCCTTTTGTCAAGGACATAGAGGGAACTTTTGCTTTTTTATTTTCAGCAAACGGAGTAAGCCATCTTTGAAGCTCTTGTTCTTGAGATGCAGTTGAATATCTGCCGCTTCCGTTTGTCTGTTTTGCTTTGAACGAATAAGATGTTATATAAGGATTAACCGTTAAATTCATAATTAATATCCTCCTATGGTAAGTAGAAAAACTAAAAATAAAAAAATTTGCGCAAAGAAAAGACCGATAAATATATCGGTCTTTTTTATTAATTTATTAGATTTTCTATAACTCTGGTTCTTCCTCAGGATGATAATCTTCACCTGGTTCTTCAGTTTCGCAATCTTCATCATATACAGGATCTGGCTTTTTCTCACCTTCGGTTGTAAGAGTATCATCATATTCGGGTTTGGGAGGAGTAGGTGGAATTTCACCATCTTTAGGCGGATCTTCTATACCTGCTCCAGGATTTTCAGGGTCAATGTCTCCCGCACCAGGTTCATAAGGATTGGTTCCTGGGGTTGTAGGGGTTGTAGGCTCAACATCAGGCGCAGGACCTGTTGGGCCAGTCGGGCCTGTTGGGCCAGTTGGACCTGTCGGACCTGTCGGGCCTGTTGGGCCTGTTGGACCAGTCGGGCCTGTTGGACCTGTTGGACCTGTTGGACCTGTCGGGCCTGTTGGACCAGTCGGGCCTGTTGGACCAGTCGGACCTGTTGGGCCTGTCGGACCTGTTGGTGCTGTTGGGTCAGTTGG
>CANQRT010000078.1 GCA_947626325.1 Candidatus Gastranaerophilales bacterium
ACTTGAAGATATTATAAAAGTGAATACATCCAAAGTTTAATTTATTACTTTATATATCAGCGAATTTGTCTGCGGTTTTGTATTTGTTATTTCAAATGCCGATTTAACAAGTTCTTCCGCTTCTTTTAATGCAGTTTCTTTATTTGTATATAAAACAGCTATAGTATCACCTGATTGTAATTCTTCTGTTGTCTTTTTTGTTAAATATATTCCCGCAGAATAATCTATTAAATCAGTCTTTTTCTCTCTGCCCGCACCTAAATTCTTGCAGGCTTTAGCTATTTTTAACGCATCTATCTTGTTTACAAATCCGCTTTTTTCCGCTTTTACTTCATATTTTATTTTCGCTTGAGGCAGCAGTGAATAATCATTTATAATTCTTTCATCTCCATTTTGTGATGATATTATTTCCTTAAATTTATTAAGTGCTTTTCCGCTTTGTATAAGTTCATCAATATATTTATACGCTTCCTCTTTATTAAGTATTTTACCTGATTTTTCAAATGCCTCGCAGCATAACATGTAAGTTACTTCTTTTAAATCAGTTTCCGTATGACCTTTTAAAAATTCAATTACTTCTTGAATTTCTACAGAATTACCAATTGCTCTGCCCAAAGGTTCTTCCATACTGCTAATTACAGCACTTATATTTCTGCCAAGGCGTTTGCCTGTTTCAACCATTATTTTTGACAGTTCTTCAGCACCCTCTGGAGTTTTTATAAAAGCACCAGAACCATATTTTACATCAAGTATTATATGATTTGCCCCAGAAGCTATCTTTTTAGATACAACAGATGAAGCTATTAAAGGAATTATATCTACAGTCGAAGTTACATCTCTTAAAGCGTAGAGCTTGCCGTCCGCAGGCGCTAATGACATTGTTTGAGCTGCTATTGCTGTTTTATGCTCTTTAACTTTAGTTTTAAATTCTTCTATGCTTAAATCCGTTCTAAAATTTGGAATTGACTCTAATTTATCTATAGTTCCGCCCGTGTGCCCTAATCCTCTGCCTGATAACTTTGCTGCATATAAGTCTGCTGCCGCTATTATCGGCAAAAATATTAATGTTATTTTATCTCCTACTCCGCCTGTTGAGTGTTTATCGGTTATATCTTTTGATATATCTTCTAAATTTAATACCTCTCCTGAGTATGCCATATACTTTGTTAAATATACGGTTTCATCCATGTTCATTCCACGAAAATAAATTGCCATTAACAAGGCACTTATTTGATAATCTTCAATAGTTCCTTTTGTAACACCGTCTATAAAGTATTTAATTTCTTCCTCGTTAAGTGCTTTACCTTGTTTTTTCTTTTCAATTAAGTCAATTATTTTCATGGTTTTCCTCCCTAAAAAACAAGAGAAGCCATACATTTATTATATATTGTTCGGCTTCTCTTATTTATTAATTTTTGTTTGTTATTTCTTTTGTGTATTTAAGTATTGAATGATATCGTTTGTTACATCAACTCCGCCTGCATAAACAACTCCGTAATCAAGTATTATATCAAGTTTTTTTGAAGCTGCTACTGCTTTTGAAGCTGCAAGTACATTATCTCTTATTATTTTTTCTTTTTGAGATTTTAAATCGTATATTCTATCTTCTTTTACTTTAAATTCTTTTTGGATTTGTTCTTCAAAAGTTTTCTTTTGCAAAGGCGATTCTATTGCCTTGTATTGCTTATCTTTATCTATTGCATACTGCTGTAATTCTAACAGTTTATTATCTAAATCTTTATAAGCACTGCGTGCATAAGAATATTCAGATAACACTTTTTGAAAATCTGCATAACCTATTGTCATTGCATTTGCGCTTAAATTTGCTGCAGCCATTACTAATAAAGCTGTTAATATAAACTTAATTTTAGACATATTTTCTCCTTTTTCTCTCACTTTTTTCTTGATACAAATAATATAAACTAAATTTTATAGTATTTCAAACAAATTTTACATATCCGTTATATAATTTAAAAAGAGAGGGAAGTATATGTTAATTGTAATGCAGAGCGGATGCTCAGAAGATAAAATTTCTAATGTTATTGAGTTTATTAAGCAAAAAGGGTTTGATGCTCATGTTTCAAAAGGTGAAGAACACACTGTTATCGGCGCTGTTGGAAGCAGGGTTATTGATAAACGTGATATTGAGCTATTAGACGGTGTTAAGGAAGTAATAAGAATTTCCTCTCCTTATAAATTGGTAAGCAGAGTATTTAAGCCCGATGATACAATAGTAGAAGTCAATGGTGTTAAATTTGGCGGTGGAAATATCGGCATGATTGCAGGCCCATGCAGTGTTGAAAGTCTTGAACAAGTTGATGCATGCGCTGAAAAACTTGCATCTTACGGAGTTAAAATACTTAGAGGCGGCGCATTTAAACCAAGAACTTCACCATACTCTTTTCAAGGATTAGGAGAAGATGGGCTTAAAATCTTACGTAAAATTGCCGATAAGTATAACTTGGCCGTTACTTCTGAAGTTATGGAAATTAATCAAATACCTCTGTTTTTAAAATATGTTGATATTATTCAAGTCGGCGCAAGAAATATGCAGAATTTTAATTTACTTAAACACCTTGGTGAAATAAGAAAACCTGTATTATTAAAACGAGGTTTAAGTGCTACTATTGAAGAATTATTAATGTCCGCTGAATATATTATGTCAGGCGGGAACAGACAAGTTATTTTATGCGAACGCGGAATAAGAACATTTGAACACATGACAAGAAATACTCTTGATTTATCGGCAATCCCCGTTGTTCAAAAAATTTCCCATCTTCCTATAGTAGTTGACCCCAGCCACGCAACAGGTTTAAGAGATAAAGTTGCACCCATGTCTAAAGCAGCTGTAGCTGCTGGAGCTGACGGGCTTATTATTGAAGTTCATCATTCTCCTGAAACCGCACTATGTGACGGTGCTCAATCACTTTATCCAGAACAATTTAATAATCTGTATACAGAGCTTAAAGCCCTTGCTAATGTTATCAGTAAACGGTTTTAATATTTAGAACAAAATTGTTATATTTTAAGCGTGAAAACTTTATATCTTTTAATTCCTCATCACTAAAAGCCCCACCGTCTTTATAAAATAACTCTATGCCGTCAGGTACTATTTCATATCCGTATCTGCTTGCTAAACTATCTTGATATATTAAATTCATTGAATTTATTTGAGTTGATTTATGCGCTTGAGAACGGTTTAATTCATCAAATTCTTTTAAAAATTCTTGCGGTATCTTAGCTTTTTCACCTTTTAAATTATAATATCTCATTATTTTTTCATACATATATTGCTGTTTTTTCTGTTCGCTTAATCTATTTATAAATTCATTTGAATTATTTGTGCAGTCTATTCCATATATACAGCTTCCTATTATTAATAAAACAATTATAGTTATTAACAATGGCTTTTTTACATTTAAATTACTTACTACATAATCAAAATAAATATATAACGGAATAAGAATTAACATCTTATATAAAAATACTATATTGGCATGATATAAGTACAATATAAATTTATTATTAAACGGATATGTTTTTCCGCACAGTATTAACGAATACATTACAACTATTATTGATATCTCCATTAATAACGGAAAAACAACCTGTTTTATTTCATTATTTTTCCTTGCAAAAATAAAAGCAGTAACCGCTAAACCTATAAATAAAATCCAATATAATAATTCTTCTTTAAAACATACTCTATAATATACCGTTGAAAACTCTTTAAATAAGTCATAAGTGACATTTATATCTGCCATACCCCTTTCAGAAGCTACAGCTATAAAATAAAATGAAGATGTAAACAAAAAAACCGCAAGGCATAAAACTGAAACAGGAAAATAAAAACTTAAATTTAATTTATATTTATTTTTGCGAAAAAGTATAGTATATATTACTATTAATCCCGCCAACATTAATGATACGAAAAAGTTTATTTCTATTGATGTTCCAATGGCATATCCGCAAAATCCTATTAATAACAGAGTTATTAGTTCTTTTTTATTTATAATAAATTTCTCATCTGATATTATGTTTTTATAAACATACAACCAAAATGCAGAATAAAATAATAATGAAAAGAAATACCTGTAATAGTTATAATTAATTAATATTACATTACTTTTTATCACGTTACTGAAAAAATAACACGCCGTAAATAAATATATAAATACAAATATGACTTTGGATTTATTTTTAAACACAGCAAAACTAGTAATAGAAAATAAAACAAAACATGAAAATATTCCTCGAATTACACTCGCCCCGTTACATAAAAAATCATTAGGATGAATACCAATTAAAGCAGGCAGTCCAAAAGAAAAATATTTGCATAAAAAATATCCGATATACCCGCTTCCATGTACTAAAGTAAATTTTAAGCAATCAATTAAGTTTTCATATTCTCTATATCTTGAGAAAAAGAAGTCATCACCCCAAAAACAACTGTTTTGATTTAAATATTTAAAAAATATTACCATTGCTATTGAGATTATAAATATGCTAAATAATAATAATTTTGAATTTTTAATATTATTCATTTTATCCTCTACATAATTCTATAAAAAAAATAAATCATTGAAAAAACTTCAATGATTTATTTTTTGTTTATTAAATTAACAGAACTATTTTACTGCCTTAGCAATTTGATCGGTAATATCTGTACCGCCAGATAAAACAGCACCTTTTGCAAGAACAAGATTATAACCGTTATTTTTAGCATTTGTATCTATTAAAGCTGAAATATTCTTATCTATAGCAAGTAATTTTGTTTCGTAATTTTTAGCGATAGCATCTCTTTTTGTATTAAATTCTTTATTATATTTAGCTTCTAACGCTTTTTTCTTAGCTGCGTCTTTTTCTTTATCTAAATTAGCTTTTGCTGTTTCAATAAATTTAGCAAGTTCTTGTGACTTAGTTCTTTGTTCATTTTTTAATGCTTTAACTTGAGAAGAAGATGCAACTACTTTTGATACATCAACAACTGCAACTTTAAAATTACTCGGTACATCTGAAATTGCATAGTTTCCTGCTGTTAAACCAATACCAAACGCTATTAATGATATGGCAAGTGTTTTTAAATTATTTTTCATATTTGTCTCCTTTTTTAAGCTGATTATATCATTTTTAAATTAGTTTTTCAAATCTCAAAGTGTTTAATTTTTTTTAAAAGCGTTTTTTATTGAGTCAGTATAAGGCGGTTTTAAAATGCCTTTTTCCGTTATTATACCAGTAATTAGTTCATTAGGCGTAACATCAAAACCTGGGTTAATTATATTTACCTCTTTAGCACAAATCCAATCACCGTTGATGTGGGTAACTTCTTCATGATTTCTTTCTTCAATAGGAATTTCTTTACCAGATTTTATTGATATATCAATAGTAGATAAAGGAGCTGCTATATAAAAGGGAACATTATGATACTTAGCACTAATTGCAACAGTATATGTCCCAATTTTATTAGCTGTATCACCATTTGCTGCAATTCTATCGGCGCCTACCACTACCATATTTATCATTCCTTTTGACATGAAATAAGAACACATACCGTCTGTAATAAGGGTTACAGGAATACCGTCCTGAGTAAGCTCCCAAGTTGTGAGCCTAGCCCCCTGCTGACGGGGACGGGTTTCATCCGCAAATACTTTAATTGTATTATCTTTAGCAAAAGCACTTCTGATAACTCCAAGTGCCGTACCGTAACCTACAGTTGCTAATGCTCCCGCATTACAATGAGTAAGGATTGCTGCACCTTTTGGTACAACCTCAGCACCATAATCACCCATTTTTTTATTTATTTCAATGTCCTCATTTTCAAGTTCTATTCCGTTTTGAATAAGAGCTTTTACTATGTCGTTAATATTACCTTGAGTCTCATTTGCCAGCTTAATTTGCTTATCAATCGCCCACATTAAATTAACAGCAGTAGGACGCGAGGATTTTAAATATTGTGCTTTTTGTTCTAGTTTTTTTAAAAATTCTTCTTTATTTGATTCGGTTTTTGAAAGCTCAATTGCTCCAAGCGCCATGCCATGAGCACCTGCTATTCCTATGGCTGGAGCTCCTCTAACTATCATATCTTTTATTGCCGTATACATTCCCTCTAAAGTATCAATATCAACAAGTTTAAATTCTTTAGGCAGTATCCTTTGGTCAATCATTCTTGATTTATTTTCTGTCCACTCTATAGTTTTTATTTTTGAATTAAAAGTCATTATTTGTTTCCTTTATTTTGATTGAAGAATAAGAAATACGAAGTTAAAAATGCACTAAACGCATTGGTTAAGGCACTTATTAATGCAGTTAAAATGACCATTGGAATTAAAAATCCGATATTTGTAAAAAGAACCTTTATCCATATAAATGATTGAATTTTAAATATAAGCTGCAATATAAAAGCAATCGGAAAATATAAAAGGGCAAAACCTAAGCATGAGAAAAACCCTGAAATTGCACCTACTGTAAGTATTTGCTCCATATTATATTCTTTAATAAATTCTAAATGTTTTAAATAAATTAGCATAAATGGAGCAACAAATAATGTTAAAAGTAAAAAGGCAAGCCATATAAAAGCTGGAATTAATGGAATAATACCTAACCCTGCCCCAATTATAAAGGAGAAAATAATAACCGTCTTTAAAAGTAATTTATCAATCATAATAAACATCCTGTCATTAAATTATTTCGAGCATAACACAATGCTATTGCAATAGAATCTAAGGTATCATCGAGTTTTGGCAAATTTTTATATTCAATTAATTTTTCAACCATTTGAGCTACTTCAACTTTAGAAGCTCTGCCATAGCCTGTAATAATTTGCTTAACCTCTATAGGAGTAAACTCCGCTACAGGTATTTTTTTTGACTGAAGAACGCAAAGAATAACCCCTCTTGCCTCAGCAACAGGAATTATAGTTTTTTGATTTTTAAAGAAAAACAATTTTTCAATACTT
>CANQRT010000079.1 GCA_947626325.1 Candidatus Gastranaerophilales bacterium
GCCCCAATAGAATTACCAGAGATACACATATTAAATTTACCTTCAAGAATAAAATCAACTGCGTTAGGGTGCCTATCTGTATTTTGCTCATATTCAAAATTATAATTAATATTTATTGCTTCAGGTGTATCAAATATATTTTTAATTTTTTCGCTGTCAACATGACAGCCCAATAATCCTGCCAATAAGCCTTTATCTGTGCCATGACCTTTCCCTGTTGTTGCATAAGAGTTATACAATTTAAATGTCACTTTTTCAGGAATTTCTTTATAAATATTCCTAACAAGCAAACCAAGTCTGACCGCCCCTGCTGTATGCGAGCTTGACGGCCCTGTCATTATTGGGGATATTACATCAAATAAAGAACGCTGTTTCATAGTTAAATTATAAAGCCTCACTATATATAAGGCAAATCAATTTTTATCAATTAAAAAAATCTACTTTTATACTATCACCCTTAAAACGTGAATATGTGTAATTTCTATAAAAACATTTATCTTCAAGAATATCTAAATCAGCATTACTGATACTGTTAATTATATATCTGAATGTATTAACGGAAGATTTTGCCTCTATATTTAAATTTGGAGCATAAACAGCTTTTTGAATACTGTATTTTTCTTCAAGTGCTTCAGGTGATAAATTTTCCCAATTGGGATTATTAATTAATAATAATCCCGAACCATGGTCAGCTTGAAGCACAATTATAACGTTTTTATTATTTTCAATTATTTTAGAAAAACAATTTTCCAATTTTTTATTAATAAATTCAACCTGCCCGAGATAAAGGTTTTTATGATCCTCATAATTATCAGGATTTAATTCTTTTGAGGGCAAATCCCCGTTTTTGTCAAAGTAATACGGCCCATGAGGACAAATTATATGTGCCATAACAAACTTCGGATTGGAAGATTTTTCTTTTGATATTTTTTCCAATTCATTGAATACTTTACAAATAGCCATCCTTTCATTTTTCATTGCCAGATTTTTAATTAAGTTAGCTAAAGGAGTACCCCAAAAAACAAATTTAATTAATCTTGATGTTATAAAAGGGATTATGCTTATTCTATAATCGGCTATTTCCGCTCCATTTACAGATTCTTCTTCCCAATAGTTAAGTATATGATAGTACTTATAGCCAAGTTTTTTTAATATATTTGCTGTCTTATTATTATAATGACTGCGTGAAAATTTAAATTGATTTAAATCTTCTGATAAATTATCCTCAAAAGAATAATATTTCTCTATATAGTCCATGTTTAATGTAGAATTTATGGAACAAACTGTTATAGGATAGTTACTTTTTGCATCATAAAAAACAGTAAAACCAAGTTCTTCAAGCTTATTAGTAAATTCACTGTTATCAAAATTATAGTATTTTTCTAAAACATGATTAGAGGTATAACTGTCAGGGATTATATAATATATGTCTGGGGGGGGGAATTGTGTGTTGTTAGTTTTATATAATTATAATCATCATTTTTCTTATCTTTTTCTATTATGGATAAATTTTTTATAGCTAGGTCAAGAAAATAAATTATACTAACAAAAATAGCAGTCCAAGCAATAATGTTTGACAGCGTTATTAGAATTTTTTGATTTAATATAGTTGGAAGAAATGGAACTATAGATATAACTATAAGAAAAATAATATTTAATAACTTTGTACTAATACGTTTTTTGGTCTTTATTTTATTAAATATTCCGCAAATGTTGTAAAAAATTAAAATACAACCAAAATAAATTATACTTGAATTTATAATATTATGGTTTAAAGCGTTGATTAATATATATATGGGCGAATATATTATCATAAAAAAACAAATTAATTTTATCGGATAACTAGGCTTTACTTCCGCAAAATTTACACACCATAACTGCAAAATCGGTACTATTAAATATAGAAAAGGATATATGACAATCAACAGTTTCATTTTTTTATTCCTTTTTCTTGTGAAATAAATATAAAGTCCTGCTAGAGCTGATGATTTTATCTTTTTTTATTACGTCAAAGTAAACCTTAAAATCGTTTTCAAAGTTTTCAATATCATAATTATCAAAAATATCACAGCGGGTTTTTAACAATTTTTTTACTTTTGAATCTTCTTTAGGTACAAATTCAATTATTAAATATTCACATAGTGAGCTGAAAAACTTTGCAATTTTATCAAATGGAACATTGTTTGAAATGGCGATATGATGAATTAATGCTAAAGCCATAATTACATCAGGATGATTTCTAAAGATAATAGAATCCCTTTCATTATTTGCCCAGCCTATAGAAGGGCTTGGATTTGTTAAATCAAATAAAATAGGAGTAATATTTTTTTCGCCATTTTTTTTGATATGGTTATAGTTTTTTTCGCAAGCAACAGGGTCTATATCAAAAGCACAGCATTCAATATCATCTTGAGAGGCTATTCTTGTAAATAAGCCATTGTTAGCACCTAAATCCCATAGCGACTTTGGTTGAATATATTTAATATATTCGCCTACGAGCTTTTTTTTATCTTCAAATGCTTTGTCATTATAGTTGGTAAAATTATAATAATCACCCCATTCAGACTCTCCGCAAGGGAATTTTAAAGAATATATTAAATCCTGCAATCTTTCATTCATATATATCAGTTTATTTTTTGATATACTTGCGCTTTTTTTAAAATCTATATCCGAATTTTCATACTTCTTTTGATATTTTGACTGTAAATATATGTTTAAATATATCGCAGGATTTAATTTTGCCCTGCAGGGCAATAGTTTTGCCGTTAAATCTATTGGTATACCATCTATATAGTCTTTTAATAATGTATTGCACCTTATATCCGTATAACTCATTAAAACTAACGGACATAAAAAATGCCTGCAAAATTGATTATAGGCAATCCAGGGAGTATCTTCGCAGTATTTTTCAAATGATAGAGTGTCTATAAATACTGGCTTGCCTTTATAAAATTGAATATTATAAGAACTGGCATCTTTTAAAGACATATTATACTTTAATGCAATTCTTTGAATTTTTAATGTTAATAAGGCTGCATCTTTTAATTGAATGACCATTCATAAGGATACGTAATAAACTTAATTTGTTCGGGCTTTATAATTTTATATATTTCATCTTCAAAATCTTTCGCGGGGGGGGGGAGTTATATAAGTATTTTCCGCATTATTATGCGGGATTAAATATTCTTTTTTCGTTAATTCATCATATAATCCGCTGTTCATCAGCATGTCATAGTTATCTTTATATGATTTATTTATTACTCGATATACTACATTCCCTTCCGTATAACAATATCCAGAAGGATCACGAAATGATGAGTTGACTTTATTCATATTTATTATCCTTGTTTTTTCTAACAAAGATAAATTTAAATATTTTTTTAAACCCCATTGCAATTCCAGAAATTACACTCATTATTATTTGAAAAAAGTCACTCCCTGAGCTTGGATTAATATATGCCTGCGCAGTTCCCTGCCAAATGATTAATAAAAGCAGTGTGAATACTATTAATCTTACTTTTGATTTCATGTTGAATATATCCTCAATTCCTGTTGATAAAAAGTATACTCTAAAAAAAGCAGTTTGCAATCTCTCCTTATATTAACAAATTTAAACCCGCTCAGTCGGTGGTACATAGCACCTCTATAATTGGATTGACTTATTATATTTAAGCCCAACTTGGAACCCGCTCTGCGCTCGTCCTGCGGAATTGCCTGCGAAATTCCTTTCGCTCAGGCTTGTCATTCGTGCGCCTTCGGCTGTCCTCATTTCAGCCCTCAGCTACGCATACAGGCTCAATCACCTTCGCTTGGCTACGGTGTTTCGCTTTGTAGCTAACCAGACTTCGTCTGTACGGAATTTCGCCTCTTGGTTTTTCCTGTTCGCACAACCCCTGCAACCTCGCTTTCAAAACCCTTTCGGGTTTTTCCGCTCGGTCGGGTTGTTGCTCCCTCGGGTTCGCTTCGCTCCACCCTGCGGAAAAACCGCAAAAAAAAGCTCTTTTTTTGGAAAAGAGCGTTAACTAGGTTAGTTTTGGTAGATAGTTGTTCAGTTTTAGACTTTTATGAGTCTTACATTTTCTTTAATGACCGTAAATTTTTTTTTATGCTCCTTTTATTTGTTAATTTTACATTTCTTTACAATTATTTTTACTTATCTATTGAACCCCGACCTGTTCATGTTATATACTAACTTACATAGACTGAAATGTAAGGCTTTGTTGTGATAGCGCAAATTTTAACCGCCAGTGTTATTGGACTTGATGTTTATAAAATTCTTGTTGAGGTAGATGTTAATAACTCTCTGCCTTCCGTTTCAATCGTTGGGTTGCCAGATACCGCTATTAGCGAGGCAAAAGAACGTGTCCGTTCTGCAATTAAAAATTCTGGCTTTGAATTTCCTAATAAGAAAATAGTTATTAATTTAGCACCCGCTAATATTAAAAAAATGGGGAGCTACTACGATTTACCTATTGCTATAGGTATTCTCGTTAAAAATGGGGTTATTCCAAATATAGATTTTAGTAATACAGCTGTTATCGGTGAATTGTCTCTTGACGGCTCAATTAGGGCTGTACCTGGAGTTCTGCCTATCGCCGCAGGACTTAGAGAACAAGGGATTAAAACTATTATTCTTCCTTTTGATAACGCTAAAGAGGCAGCTATTATTTCGGATTTAAATATTTTGGGTGCTAAAAATCTTACAGAAATTGTTAATCATTTTAATTCAACCTCGCCTGATTATAAAGAAATTCAGCCTACTACGGTTAATATTGAAGATTTCATGAATGATGACAATACTTTCGGTTCATCTTTTGATTTTAAAGATGTTAAAGGTCAAACTAAAGCAAAAAAGGCTATGGAAATTGCAGCCGCAGGGGCTCATAACCTATTGATGTCGGGTTCTCCTGGGGCGGGTAAAACCCTGCTTGCGAAATGCTTCCCCTCTATTCTTCCACCTTTAACTTTTGATGAAGCTATTGAGCTTACTAAAATCTATTCAGTCAGCTCGCTTGTTAATCCTGATAAACCATTAATTACAAAACGCCCGTTTAGGGCAATCCACCATACCGCCTCTGCTGTCGGAATTATTGGCGGAGGTTCTACTCCTAAACCAGGAGAAATTACTCTGGCGCATAGGGGTGTTTTATTTTTGGATGAATTTGTTGAGTTCCCGCGCAGTGTTCTAGAAGTTTTGCGCCAGCCTCTTGAGGACGGTAAAATTGTTGTCTCTAGAGCTAAATTAAGACTTGAATTTCCCTCAGATTTTATCTTACTTGCTGCTATGAACCCTTGTCCTTGCGGGTTTTTAGGGGACGGCGAAAAAAAATGCACCTGCTCGGAATACCAAATTAAACAATATAGAGCCAAGCTTTCAGGCCCGCTTTTAGATAGAATTGATATTATCATTAATGTTCCAAGATTAAATCTTGATGAACTTACTTCTTCTCATTCCGAGCAGACTGAAACCTCTGCTCAAATTAGAGAAAGAGTTATTAATGCAAGAAATATTCAATTGGACAGATACAAAAATATTGGAATATTAACGAATTCCCAGCTTACACCCAAATTAATTAAAAAATTCTGCCCTCTTGATAATGACGGATTAGCGATTATTAAATCTGCTGTTCAAAGGTTTAACTTATCTGCAAGAGCTTATGACAGACTGCTGAAACTTTCAAGAACTATTGCAGACCTTGATAATTCCGAAAATATCTGTGCTTCGCACGTGGCTCAAGCCATTCAATACCGCTCTGATTTAATTTAAAATTAAATACCTCGGATTATATGTTATATATACTTTTGAGCCCTCACTATAATACTCTTTATAATACTGCTCAAATTCTGACAGTTTTGTACGTGTTAGTTTGTACTCGGTTAGTGCATTTGCGCCTGTATATTTTATATGTTTTAAAATATCCTTTGGGGAATTAAAATATAATTTTATTGTTTCTGTTTCTTGATATATAATGCTTTCAAACTCAATAGGCGCTTGCATTTTTATATTAAAATAACTTTTCAGTTCTTTTAAATTTTCCTCTCCAAACAAGGTTATTGCCATTATTGCGGATTTATTTAATTTTTTTTGTAGTTTTTTCACGACTGCTGAGGGATTTATACACCACTGCAGACAGGCATTTGAAATTATCAAATCGTATGTTTCATTAAGTTCAATTTCCTCTATATCACCCTCAAGAAAATCAGCGTTTGGAATTATTTTTTCAATATATTTTCGGCTCTCGCCTACTATATCTATTGCAGTATAATGTTTAAATTTCAAATACTTTTTTATATTTTTTGTTAAAATCCCTGTAGAACTCCCAATTTCAAGTATTGAGTCATAATTTTTTGAGGGGAGCATTTTTATTAATTTTTCTGCCATTTTCTTTTGAATATGTGCATTTTCCTCGTACGTCGCAAGACTTTTTTTAAATCTTCGTTTTACAAGCGATTTATTAATCATATTATTTCTTCCCAGCTTGTATACGTATCAAAAATGCAGTGCTGTAATTCAAGCTCTATTATTTGCGTGTTATTTTCACTCCAATATTTTATTTGATTTTTCGCAGGAATTATCCTATCTTTTCTTGATACATAAGCTTTATCAAATTTATATATTTTTTCGGGATTTATTTTTTTTATACTTATAAGCTCCGCTTTTAATTCCTCTGTATTTCGAGTGTGATAATTAATCAGCTGAGTATTTGGAGTCGTTTTCTTCATAAATTTTTCACAGGAAATTTCATTAAAATTTTCCACAGTTAAATTATATATAATTTCTGGTATTCCGTAGTTATCGTCTACGGCTTTAGGAGTGCCATTTATGGCTATATATTTATCAAAATCTTTAAACATATCATAAAAACAGTTGCAGACCATAACTCCCCTTGACCA
>CANQRT010000080.1 GCA_947626325.1 Candidatus Gastranaerophilales bacterium
ATTCTTTCTTTTGAGTTCTTCTTATTCTTTACTGTTGTGTAGTTTCTTCTTTTGCATTCTTCGCAAGCAAGAACTACCATTCTGTCATTTTTTCCTTTGATTCCCATTGTGCTTTCTTCCTTATTAAATTATTTCTCTATACAATAGAAAATTATAGAATATAGCTTTTTTCCATATATTCTACTTCTTTTGTGTTAAATCACAGTTAATATCATATCTTAAACATATTTTTTTTCAAACATAAATTTACAAATCGCAAAAATATTGTTAATATTATTTATGTTGGAATGAAAAAGGAGAAAAAATGGCAATTAGTATTAGAGCAGCCCATAATTATGTTAAATCCGAAAGGTATAACAAAAAAAATGTACTGGTTTATATGGTTTTAGTAACTTTAGCTTCTATTTTTTCCGGATTATGCACTAAAAATACGACACCGACTATTGTGGCAGCTGCAGTTTTAATTAATTTTATAGTTCTTATAATCTGTATTGGAGTTGCACCTTTGGCTATTCACAATAGATATATGGAGAGTGAAAATATTTTTCCATCCGTAATCGGCGACATAAAGAATATTTTATTAGTTGCTTTTAAAAATATTGCAGGTGTACTCATTGTTTCAATAATTTTAGGATGTGTATTAGGTTTAATTACTGTTTTGACTTTAAAATTATCACCAATTGCAGGTATAATTATATTAATACCTTTATTCTTTATTTATTTGTTATTAATAACAGCGCTTTATGCTCAATTTACGTTTAAACTTGATTTAAAAGATTGGTTACAATTCAAAAATGCTCTAAATTTAATCAAAAGTAACTATAAATCATTTTGTATTTATTATTTAAAAAATATAATCCTTTATATTATAGCTTTAATTCCTGCAATAATTTTAATTCTTGCGGCAAGTGCTGCTTTAACTATTTTGTCACATGGAAACAGCGGGGCATTAAATATTACCTCAAGTATTATTGGAGGCATTATAGGCAGTGTAATTGGTACTTATCTTGCTTTATATGCAATTGATATAACAGGACAATTTTTACAAGAAATTATGCCAAAAGCTGAATAAATTAATAAATAATAATTAACGAAAAGGCGGAGCTTTCTGCTCCGCCTTTTTTTAGTTAAAATTCTTTGCACAAAGAACTGCACCTGACCAGCAGTTTTGAAGATTAAAGCCGCCCGTATAGCCGTCTATATTTAAAATTTCACCTATAAAATAAAGCCCTTTTACAAGTTTTGACTCCATTGTCTTGGGGTTTATTTCATCTAAATCAACTCCGCCCGCCGTTACTATTTCACTATCCTTTTTAAATGAATGTACATGCAGTTTTAAACATTTTATTGAGTTTATCAATATTTCTTTTTCGCTTTTCTTAAGCTGTGCACACTGTTTATCTATATCTATGGCGTTAATTTGTGCTATTTTTATAATAAAATTTTGACTTATATACTTTGAAAATACATTTTTTACAGATTTTTTTGAGTTATCTTTAATAAATTGCTCAATATTTTCAATAGGTTCACTGTTTAGATAAAATATAACTTCCAGCGGATTTTCTTTTGTAATTTCTTTAAACGCATTAACAGCAGACACTTTAAATGCCAAAGGCCCTGAAATTGATTTATGGGTAATTAACAAATCTCCCGATAATTCTTTTTTATCTGTTTTTGCACTTGCGCATTTAAAACTCAAGCCCGAAAGTGAATACAAATAATCTTCTTTTATATCAAGCGCACAAAGCGAGGGTTTAGGCTCTATTATTTTATGTCCCATTGCTTTGGCAAGTGCAAATCCGTTTAAATGCCCGCCCGCTGAAATTATTACCCTGTCAAATTTGTATTTTTCTTTATTTGTAACAATTTCAAAGAAGTCTGAACATTTTTTCACCTCAATAACTTTTTCTTTTTTATGAATAAAATTTGATGTTTTTAAGTGATTAGAAAGTGTTTGAGCCGTTTTTAAAGCGCTATTTGATACTGGGAATACTCTTTTATCCTCCTGCACATAAGTTTTAACACCTAAATCATTAAAGAGCTTTCTTGTATCTTTTTGTGAAAACCTTGAAATAACGGACAATAAAAACTTATCACCCCTTGGGTAATTTTTAACAAATTCTTTTACGTCGTCCTCATCATAGGTCAAATTACATCTTCCGCCGCCTGTAGGTAAAAGCGTTGTAAAAGGTTCATTTTCATCAAACCCAAAAACTTTAACACAAAAATTTTTAGCAAGTAAAACGCTAACTAAACCGCCAGCTGCGCCCAAACCTATAACCGCAATTTTAGATATCGACTCTTGTTCCATATAAAAAGACATCATCTAATGTTTCTAAATCTTCATGCAATTGAAGAAGCGATTTTTTATATTTAGGATGTTCGTAATCTGGAATTAACTCCAAAAGCGGAACAAGGGCAAATGCTCTTTCGTGCAGATGAGGGTGAGGAATTTTTAAATCAGGTTCATCAACAGTTAAATCGCCGTAAAATAAAATATCTATGTCAATTTTGCGAGCCTCATAATTTAGCGAGCTTGATTTTTCCCTGCCCATTCTGATTTCAGTATTTTTACATAAATCCAAAAGCTCTCTTGGAGAAAGTTTTGTTTTTACCTCAATAACCCCATTTACAAACCAATCTAAATCTTTGTTGCCCCAAGGTTCTGTTTCATACAATGCTGATGTTCTTACAACAGTAACCATGCCATTTTCGCTAAGCAATTTAACTGCCTGCTGTAAATAGCCGACCTTATCTCCTACATTTGAACCTAAACACAAATACGCTACTGCCATTAGAACTCCTTAACTACATTGTATTATTGATTTGAAAAAATTACAACTTTATTATTTTTTTAATTAAAATTTGTAATAATAATTAAAAGTTGAATTCATACACTTAAAATTTATGATAAACTTAAATTATGTTTACAGGATTAATTGAAGAACAAGGCGAGGTTAAGTCCTGCACTTTAACTCAAATGGGAATGGAATTATCGGTATTATGCACTAAAGTGCTTACTGATATTAGTTTAGGTGCAAGCATTTGTATTAATGGAGCGTGCCAGAGCGTTACTGCATTTAATAAAAACGGTTTTAGCGTGCAGGTTTCCAATGAAACTCTTAAAGTAACCAATTTTAAAAACTTAAAAATCGGAGATAAAGTTAACCTTGAAAGGGCTTTGACTCTTAATAAAAGGCTTGACGGACATATTGTTTCAGGGCACGTTGACTGCATAGCAGATTTTGTCGAATACAAAAATGACGGTTTTTCTAAGACTTTCTTTTTTAAATTGCCTAAAGAGTTTACAAAATACGTTATTTATAAAGGTTCAATTGCTGTAAACGGAGTCAGTCTTACAGTTGCAAGTGTTAATGATAACATCTTTTCAGTTGAGCTTATTCCCTCAACATTAAAAGAAGTTAATTTAAAAGACCTCAAAAAGGGCGAAAAAGTTAATATTGAAACCGATATCTTTGCAAAATATATTGAAAAAATTTTTAATTCAAAAGATAATACAAGTAAAATAGATTACAATTTTTTAGCAGAAAATGGATTTATGTAAAATGAGCGAAATTAAGTTTAATACAATAGAAGAAGCAATAAAAGATTTTCAAATGGGAAAGCCTGTAATCGTCGCAGATGATGAGGACAGGGAAAATGAGGGTGATGTTATAATCCCTGCTCAATATGCCAGCGCAGATATAGTTAATTTCTTAATATCACACTGCAAAGGCGTTTTATGTCTTGCTCTTACTCGTGAAAAAGCTGAAAAACTTGGTTTGAGCGAAATGGTAAGCCATAATACAGACCCAAAAGGAACTGCGTTTACTCAAAGTATTGATGCTAATAAAAAATACGGAGTAACAACAGGCGTAAGTGCATTTGACAGAGCTAAAACCATTGAAGTTGCTATAGCAAATGACGCTGTGCCGTCAGATTTATCACGTCCAGGACATGTATTTCCTTTAATAGCAAGAGACGGCGGAGTTTTAGAACGTGTAGGACACACAGAGGCTTCAGTTGATTTAGCAAAATTAGCAGGTCTGACTCCCGCAGCAGTTATATGCGAAATAGTAAATGATGACGGAACAATGGCTCGCAGGGATGATTTAGTTAAATTCTCTCAATTGCATAATTTGAAATTTATAACCGTTGCTCAGTTAATTGAATACAGACTAAAAAAAGAAACATATATGAAGCGTGAAGCAGAGGCAAATCTGCCTTCTGATTTCGGCGATTTTAAAGTATATGGATATATTAATAAATTAAATGGAATAGACCAAATCGCAATTGTTAAAGATGACGGAACAGATAAAATCCCAATGGTTAGGGTACATTCAGAATGCTTAACAGGTGACGTTTTCCACTCAAAAAGATGTGACTGCCAAAATCAGCTGGAATCTGCTCTAAGATTAATAGACAGCTACGGGAAAGGGGCTCTTGTATATATTAGAGGACATGAAGGCAGAGGAATAGGGCTTGTTAACAAAATAAAAGCATACGCACTCCAAGAACAAGGTCAGGATACCGTTCAAGCAAATATTTCGCTAGGATTTCAGCCCGACCTTAGAAATTACGGAACAGGAGCACAAATACTTCGCGACTTAGGCTATACTAAAATAAAGCTAATAACAAATAATCCAACTAAAATTGTAGCTCTGAAAGGCTACGGACTAGAAATAACAGAAAGAGTAGCACTAAAAACTCCACTAAACAAGTATAATGAAAAATATATGCACACTAAAGTTGATAAAATGGAACATCTGATTGATATATAA
This sequence comes from Candidatus Gastranaerophilales bacterium, assembly GCA_947626325.1. Lineage (GTDB taxonomy): Bacteria > Cyanobacteriota > Vampirovibrionia > Gastranaerophilales > Gastranaerophilaceae > Avigastranaerophilus. The sequence goes on from CANQRT010000080.1 coordinate 4,782, forward strand.
GCAGGGGGAGGAAAAAGCCTATGGCGAACCTTACAATATACAAAGTAGAACCATATAACGAAAAATATTCAAAATTATTATCGGGGATATACAACGATTTTAGAACCTGTGCTGCTTCTGATTATAATTTTGAACTTAAACCGCTTGATTATGAAAGTTTTATAAAAAGTATTGAAAAAGGACTCTTAAACTGTTTAATTTTATTTGAAGATGAAATTCCAACAGGCTTTTTAGTTTATACAACAATAATCTCAGAAGCATTGGAATTAAACATTATACATTGTATAGGAAATGAAAATCTAAATACAAAACGCAAACTTTTAGTTGAAAAGTTTTTGGAAATAAATATGCCTCTTTTACGAGAAAAAGTTACCACCTACCCGATGTTAGGGAAACAGGCTTCTTTTGCAGCTGATATTCAAGCATTTGGTTTTAAAATAACAAATACTGCTGTAATGGCAATAGATTTTACACTCCCTAATTTACTAAATACAGTAAAAAATATCACTCTGCCTAAATTACCAAACGAATACAGCATTACAAACTGGAAAACAACATACTTTAAAGAAGCGGCAGAAATAGTAAATCAAGCATTTAAAGATACTTCAGACGCACTCTTTGACAGCAGATTTTTAACAGTTAACGGCTGCAGGGATATTTTAGAAAAAATTACTGAAAACATATACGGCGATTTTCTCCCTGGGATAACAAAAGTATTAGTATACAAAAAACGTCCTATAGGCTTTTGTTTCGCTAACTTAACAAATGAAACAATTGCTAATATTCCTATTGTTGCAATCTTGAAAAAGCATAGAAATAAAGGACTTGGAAAAATTTTATTAAAACAGACAGTTGAAAATTTAATCACTTCAGCACAATCTGGCTGCTGGGGATTAACTCAATTAAACGCAAGCTGTGATGCGGATTATGTTCCCGCTGTTAATATGTATAAAGCAATAGGGTTTACACAGCAATATGTGTACCCCCAAGCTTATAAACCTAAAATTGACTAATTGTTGCTAAATACTACTTTCATTGTAGCTAAATTCTTTATAGACAGCATTGTATGCTTATTTTTTTGCTCGTCATTTATTTTAAAAATTCTGCAAATACGTTGAATTTCCTCTGTTTGTTTTCTTGTTTCAACTCTATAGCGATTATTAAAAGGCTCGCTAATAGTACCTAAAACTTCACTCAACTGATGCTCGTTCATTTATTGCTCCCTAGTATATATAATGTCGAAACTATCTATATTTATATAAAGTTTTTTTTCTTTAAAAAATTGCTTTTTTATTTAACATTTGTAAAACTTTATGTTACATTCAATAAAAAGGAGATACTCAGTGATAGTTGATAATATTGAAAATAGCAGTAAATACATAACTTTGAATGATGACTTTAAACTTGTTTTTGATTTCTTAAAAACTCATGACTTAAAATCATTGGAATGCGGCAGGCATGAACTGCGTGGAAACGAGGTATTTTTTAATCTTCAAGAGTACGAAACAAAACCTATTCAAAAGCTTGAGGCTCATAAAAAATATATTGATATTCAAGTTGTTGCCCAAGGTGAAGAATATATGGGATATACAAATATTAAAAATACCACCGTTAGTGAAGAATACAGCGAAGAAAAAGATGTAATGTTCTTAAATGGGAATGTAGATAAAATAAAAGCCGATAATAAAACTTTTTTAATTTTTTACCCTCAAGATGCCCACATGCCCGCCTTGAGCATAAAAGAAAATAAGAAAGTAAAAAAAGCAATATTTAAGATATTAATATAGATTTATTTACAGTCTAATTTAAGTTTTTCACCTAATATCATATCGTATTGTCTCGGCTGAATGTCTATATAGCCTGAAAATGGAGTAAAGGTCATTTCACAAAAATATAATTCGTCATTTACTTCCATAAAATCTATTCTTACAAAATCAATCTCTTTACACAGTATTTTAGAATAATTAAGAATTTTGTTTTTGAATTTAAATAAATAACTTTCAGTTCCATTTTGATAACTAAAATAGAACTGCGAAGTTTGTCCGTTTTTATCATAAAAAGATTGTTCTAATGTATAATAATTTCCTATTTTTTTAC
>CANQRT010000081.1 GCA_947626325.1 Candidatus Gastranaerophilales bacterium
GCATACTGCATTAACTGCACCTATTGAAGCTTGGATTTCACAGGCTGTGGAAGGATACGCATGAGTTTCTACACTTGCCGCTGCAATTATATAATCAATTTTTTCTACAGCTATTTTTGATTGTTTTATTGTTTTTTCAGCAGCTTTAATACCCATTTCAACTGCTGTTTCATTACCTGATAAAACATGTCTTCTTTCTATTCCTGTTCTTGTTTTTATCCATTCATCTGAGGTATCTATTATTTTTGTTAAATCGTCATTTGTAATAACAGCTTCAGGTACTTGGAAACTTATCCCTGCTATTCGTATAGGAATACTCATTTATTTATATCTCCCCATAGTATGATGCAATTTTCTTGTTAACTCCTGCTTCAACGGCATTATATGCCACTTTTACTGCATTTTTTATTGCATAAGCAGTTGATCTTCCATGGCAGATTACTGTTGTTCCTTTTACTCCCAATAACAGAGCTCCGCCAAATTCTTCATAATTAATTTTTACATATATTCTTTTTAATACAGGTCTTACAAGAAGTCCTATTATTTTTGATACGAAATCATGATAAAATTCTTGTTTTATCATATAAAACAGCATTCTAGCAACACCTTCAATTGTCTTTAAAGTAACATTACCAACAAAGCCGTCGCATACTATAACGTCGCAATTGCCTAAAAATATTTCTTTACCTTCTGCATTACCTATAAAATTCAATTCATCTTTATTTTCATCAAAGAGTTTATAAGTATCTTTAGCCAGTTCGTCGCCTTTGCCTGCTTCTTCACCAATATTTAAAAGTGCAATACGAGGATTTTCAATACCTAAAACCAATTTAGCATAAGTCGAACCCATTAATCCAAACTGATAAAGCATTTCAGGTGTGCAATCAGTATTTGCACCAGAGTCAATTAATACTAACGGCCCTTTCATTGTAGGTATAACTGTAGCTATAGCAGGACGCTCAATTCCATGCAATCTTCCCAGCCCAAATAAACTAGCGCCCATAGCTGCACCTGTTGAACCAGCTGCAACAACAGCATCAGAACTTCCTGTAACCACTGAATTTACTGCAAGAACTATTGAAGAATTCTTTTTCTTTCTAATTGCCTGGCCAGGGGCTTCTCCCATTTCTATAACTTCTGAGGCATGTGTCTTTTTTATATCTAAATTTTTAGTATTTACTCTTATTCTTTTAGGAGGAAATATTCCACCGCCGACGGAGCATACAATCCCCTCTTGGTCTATTCTGTCCAGTTCTCTTTCTATATCATATAACTTCCCAACTAATTCAATGGGAATATTATACTCAGCAGCAGCCCATACTGCCCCTTCAACTATCGCTTTGGGCGCATTATCTCCACCCATTGCATCTATAGCTATCCTAGTCATACTACTATATCCCCGTTTTTATTTCCCTATTCTTCAGTTTTTGTTTCTTTTTTTACTGCTTTTTTACTTACTGTTTTACCTTTGTATGTTCCGCATTCTGTACATACTGTATGTGTTAATACTGTTGCTCCACAGTTTGTGCAGATTGTTGTTTCTGGTACTGTCCCTTTCCAATTTGCTCTTCTGTGTCCTTGTGCCGATTTTCCAGTTCTTTTCTTTGGTACTGCCATAATTATTATCCTTTTCTAACTTACTTTTCTTTATTAAAGTGCGGTTGGTTATATTTTATTACTCCCGCCCTTTTTAATTTATACCACAAACAAATTTATTTAGTATATGTATTATTACGTTTCGGTTAACAATTTTTATTGTATTGTAATTTGAACGATTTTTTGTCAAAAAAAAGGAGCAGATAATCTGCTCCTTTTTTATATAATTGCTTTTTATTAATTGCCGCCAAAGTTGTATGTGAATGACCTTTGCAGTGAACTTTGCAGGGCATTGTCTGATGATTGTAATTCTGTATTCGCTGCTTGAAGCTGGGTTTGGAATTTTTGAATTTCTATATCTATCTTCTTTTCCATTGCCTCTAATTCTGCTTTTTTAGCCTCAAGTTTTTTTACAGCTGGTGAATCTTTATCGGCAAAATCATTAATTTCAGAAGTGTACTGAGCTATTTGATCAGTCATTTCAAGTTTAACCTGTGTCCTTTCGGTTATTTTGGACTCCAGATTATTGATGTAATTTATTAAGTACATTTTACGGGAGAAATTTACTAGAAAACCCATATTTTCTTACCTTGTTTGATTTAATGATCGACCTTTTAAGAATACGTGCTCCGAGTTTTGTGCCAATATTAACTCGGTTTTCTTTAGTTTGTACTTTTCATAATTTATTCGGTATTTAATATTCCTTAATTTCTTTTTTACTGTTGCTAGTTCTTTTATTTGCCCGATGATTTCATTGAAAAATATCTTTATCGGATTTCTTTTCTTTAAAAACACTCGGGTGAAATCAAGAAAATTCTTCAACCGTCTAAAATATGTATTTAATGTATCTGTAGCTGCCGCTGTAGGTTTAGCCAATTTTTTCTCCTTACTTTAGCAAGACTACATAAATAATAAAACATTGAGTTAAAAATTATTGCCTGTTTTAATTTTTGTATTTTGTCTTGCTTTTTTTCGTTTTTTTTTCTCGAATTGCTTTAATCACTTATTTTTTTTTATCGGCACTTTTATTTTTTTCTTTAATTTTTTTTAATCTTTTATAAAAAAAAATTTTTATTTTTTTACAAAAATGTAAATTTTAACTTTATATTTTGTTATTAACTACCTGTAAAAATTTATTACATCATTTACAAGATTTATAATTTTAGTAGTCATTTCTTCTATGTATTCAGAGCTTGTTAACCCGTTTATTACTATATCAGCATTTTGCATTGTAGGTCTTATATATGTTTGGGCTGTTGTATTTACATCTTCAAATTGATGTTCAGCCGCTGCACCTGATTTTCCTCTTGATATTGCTCGTAAAAACCATCTTTCTTTTATTTTTTCAAAAGGTGTAAATACATATACTTTTATATCAAACAAATCAACTAATTCTTCACCAAGAACATACAAACCTTCTGCCAATATAGCTCTTGTCGGATTTTTATATGCCCTATTTGGTATGCTTTCACAAGTTACAAAATCATACTCTGGAGCATTTACTCCGCAGCCATTTTTTAAACTTATTAAATGCGCTCTCATTAATTCTAAATTTATTGCCTCTGGACGATCAAAACTAAAGCCTGTTTTATACAGTTCTTCGTAGCTTCCAGCTGCTTTTAATTCTTCAGATGTATCTTTATAATAATCATCACAGCATAAAGAGGTATATGTTTCACCATATAATTTTTTTCTTATTGCTTTTGACATGTAATTTACTAGTGTCGTTTTTCCAGAAGCTGACTCACCAGTAATACCAATTAGACAAATTTTATCTTTACTGCCTATATAATCTTTTATTATTTTTAATAAAACATTTTCGTTAACAGACAATATTAAAGGCTGTTTTTGTCTTCTGTCTTCTTCCAAGATATCTTTTAATCCGTCTAATATTTTGAAAACTGCCAGATTTTTATTAGTTTCATTTTGAACATTTTTTTCAATTAATGTGCTTTCAACTGACATTATTTTCTCCGCTCTTTTGTTTCCTTATTTGCTTAAAATCCAATTATAAAATAATTTGTTAGCTAATGCCTATTTTTTTAACTTTTATTACTAAATTTTGTTACATATTCTTTTATATCTGTATTTCTGTTCTTAATTATATTTAATATATAAACAATTTCTTCATCTATTTTATCGGCATTTTGGAGCTTTTTTCCAAACACTATATATTTTTTAACATTTGCAAGAATTTTATTTTTTAATTCTTTAATTTTTTCATATACTGATTTATCAATAAAATTTATATCTTCGCTCATTGATGAAAGTATTTCATTTACAATAGTAATTAAATCATTTACATTATTATATTTAAGAGCCTTTTGGGATAATTCTAATTTCCTTTTTATATTTTGGTATATTCCAAAAATCCTTTCTTTTTTTTCAATTAATGTTTTTGAAAAATAATCTTTTGTAATTCGATATCCTTTTTCAATTAACTCTTCTTTTTGTGTTTTATCAATAGTAAAATCAAACATTATTATATCTTTTGTATCAATTACAACATAATCATATCTATCATTTTGGTAATACAAATTAAAAACATTCTCTGTAGATAAATACCAAATTGTATTTATTATTGAATTTACAAAATCCATAGGATTTTTAATATCACTGCCGTCTCGAGAACCTTCTAATCTAAATTCCAATAGTCTTGAATTTTCATTATCTAAATCTTCATATATTTTCCAAGCTGGCCAGCTTTTTATTAAATCACCATCTACCAATAATAATCCATTATAGTTAACTGGTTTCATTAATCCTGGTAAACTTGCTGATGCTCTTACAGCTATTGCTATTTCACAATCTGGTGTCGTTTTTTTTGAAAATATAAATGGAGTATTCGTATTTATATCTATAGTTAATATATATAAATCTTTTTCTAAATCTTTAAATGTTATTTTTTTCTTTTTGTCTTTATTATTTGTTACTTTTAAGGAAAATTTTTCTCTAAGCCAATCTAAAAAAATTTCCCCTTTGCTTAAGGATAAATCCGTATTAAATATATTTATATTAAGGTCGCGGAACATATTTAAGTTAAAATCCAAAAACAATTCTTTTATTTCGTCTTCGCTGTATCCTACAGCATACAATGCAGCGAACACTGCACCAACTGATGAACCTGCTATTGAATTTATATTTATTCCAAATTCTTTTAACGCTTTTAATGCGCCGATATAGCACATGCCCCTAATACCGCCGCCGCCAAATATACAATTGTATTTAATTTCTTTTGACAAAAAATCCCCTTTTTTATACAAAAAGCCCTCGGGATGATTTCCCAAAGGCTTTTTTGTTATATTTATTTGCAGTTTGCAGCTTCTTCTTCGGTTACACCTTTTATTGTCAAGCTTACTTTGCCTCTGTCATCGATTTTTATTATTTTAACGATAACTTCATCACCTACATTTAAGTGTCCCTCAATAGTATCAATTCTTTCCTTGTAAACTTGTGATATATGCACCATACCGTCTTTACCAGGTGCAAGTTCAACGAAAGCTCCAAATTGAACGATTTTAACGACTTTTCCCCTGCATACCATACCTTCTTCAGGTTTAAAGGTCATTTGATTTATCATCTTCATAGCAATATCGGCGCCGTCTTTATCGTTTGATGTTATTGTAACTCTGCCGTCATCTTGAATATCGATTTCAGCACCTGAAGCTTCTATTATTCCTCTTATATTCTTTCCTCCTGGGCCGATTACTGTTCCAATATCTTCAACAGGAATAGTCATGGTAAATATTCTCGGTGCATAAGGAGATAATTCTTTTGCAGGCTCTGTTATAACCTCTCTCATTTTAGATAAAATGTGTAATCTTCCCTCTTTTGCCTGAGCCAATGCACGTCTTAAAGTATCATTTGCAATACCTTTTGCCTTCATATCCATTTGCAGAGCGGTTATACCGTCATCGTTACCTGTTACTTTAAAGTCCATATCGCCCAAGAAATCTTCAATACCTTGGATGTCAGTTAATACAACAGGTTCTCTGCCAGGTTCTGTAATCATACCCATTGCAACACCGCCAATCATACATTTAACAGGAACACCTGCATTCATTAATGCCATTGAGCTGCCGCAGGTTGAACCCATTGATGTTGAACCGTTTGATTCTAATACATCAGAGGTTACCCTTATTGTATATCCAAATTCATCTTGAGATGGCAGAGCTGGAATATTTGCTCTTTCAGCCAAATGTCCGTGTCCTACTTCACGTCTGCCAGGGCCTCTCAGTGCTTTAACTTCACCTACAGAAAATCCTGGGAATATGTATTTGTGCATATATGTTTTTTTAGTTTCAGGATCAACTCCGTCAAGCTCTTGCGCCATGCCTGGCCCTGCCAGTGTAGCAACTGATAATATTTGAGTTTGACCTCTTGTAAATACAGCACTACCGTGAGCTCTTGGAATAACTCCGACTTCACACCATATTGGTCTTACTTCATTAGGTTTTCTGCCGTCTGCACGAACACCTTCATCAAGTATCATTGCACGCATTATTTTCTTTTCTGCAGCCTTAAATTCTTCAGCTACAAAGTCAATGCCTGTTTCTTCCATAATTTTATTAATGTAATGCTCCTCACCCAGTGCTTCAACTTTTTCTTTAACTAATTTTTTAGCTTCATCTAGTTTATTTTGTCTATAGATTCTGTCGAAGTTATGATATGCATCAAATATCATATCGTGTGCGGTTTCATTAATTATATTTTTTAATTCTGTTGTATCGTAAGGATCAACGAACTCTTGTTTTGTTACTCCGCATTCCTGAGCAAATTTAACTTGAGCTTCACATTGTTTTCTTATTTCAACTTGAGCAAATTCAACAGCTTCCATTATTTCATCTTCAGTAACGAACTTACAGCCAGCTTCAACCATTATTACGCTATCGTGAGTACCTGCTACAACAATATCAAGAGCAGATTTTTCCGCCTCTTGATGAGTTGGGTTTGCAATTAATCTGCCGTCAATTTTGGAAACTCTTACAGCACCAATCGGGCCTTCAAAAGGTGTTCCTGCAAGCATTAATGCACATGATGCACCAAGCATTGCTAAAGTATCAGGCTGGTTTACTTGGTCATAGCTGAATAATTGAGCTACTATTTGTATATCGTTTCTGTATCCGTGAGGGAATAAAGGTCTGATTGGTCTATCTATTAATCTTGATATTAATATCGCCTTATCAGAAGCCTTACCTTCGCTTC
>CANQRT010000082.1 GCA_947626325.1 Candidatus Gastranaerophilales bacterium
TTCAAGTAATAAAGTATCATCTTGAATTAAGTAATCTTTTGTTAAGTAAAGAGAGTATATATTATTTGTTTTATCGTAAACATCATTGTCAACATAAATAACAGGAACTCCGTTATAACTATTGCCAATAACTGTTTTTATTTCATCTCCGCAGTACCCTGTAACTATAATTATTCTTGAGATATTAAACTTAGTTAATTTATCAAGCGAGTGTTCAAGGAAAGTCTTACCTAGTATTTTAACCATGGATTTAGTATGATTTTCCGTCTTATTCTTTAATCTTTTCCCCATTCCTGCTGCTAAAATTACTGCTTGCATTCTAACTCCAATACATATACATATTAACAATTTAATTTTAACATAAATGTAAGTTGTGATTTCAAGTATTTATTATATAATTTAAACAGTGTAAGGAGAATTTAGCTATGGTTAATAAATGGCAAGAGATTTGGAATAAAAGACAAGTTAATGGTGAAACATTATCCTCTACAAACCCATTAAAAGTTTATCAAGAATTAAAGATGATAGATGGATATGACTTATCAAAAATAACATTACAATCTTTTGTAAAACAACATGAAATTATAAAAAACAACATTACAAAGTACTTTGATAAAAAAAATGAAAATCTTAAAAGCGTATATGAAATAGGCTGCGGAGCAGGTGCTAATTTGTATATGTTTGAGCAAGAAGGTATTATTGTCGGGGGGGGGGATTACTCAAAAACGCTTGTTGATGTTGCAAAAAAAGTTATCAAATCCAAAGATATAAAATATTGTGAAGCTGTTAATATAGATGTACAGCCTGCTTATGAGGCAGTTTTATCAAATGGAGTTTTTGAATATTTCCCTGATTTAAATTATGCGCGCAATGTCCTTGAAATTGCATATAAAAAGGCTACGAAAGTTATTGCTTTAGTTGATGTTTATAATGCTGATAAGGAGGAGGATTTTTATAATTTCCGCAGAAAAAATGTTAAAGATTTTGATAAATTATATAAAGATTTGCCAAAACTTTTTTATCCAGAAGAATTTTTTATTAATTTTGCAAAAGAACACAATATGAAATTAGAATTTAAAAAATCAACGCTTGAAGGATATTGGAATAACGATTTTATTTATAGTTGTTATATGTACAAATAAAATTAATTATTTTTAGATATTATAAAAACAGCTTCTTCCGCAAGCAGATTGGAAAATATGTTATATTGAATGCCTTTACGTATAGTTGCTCGTGTCGTATAAATACCTTGAAGTATTTTTATGTTATGTATTTGAGTATATTCAAAAAAGTCTTTAACGGTTAAAAGGTGAATATTAGGGGTATTGTACCATTCAAACGGCAATACTTTTGATTTTGGCATATTCCCCGTTACAAAAAATCTAAACCTTATTCTCCAGTATGCGAAATTAGGAAAACTTACAATACATTTTTTTCCCACTCTAAGCATTTCATCTAAAACAAATTCTGGATTACACACAGACTGCAAGGTTTGATTTAAAATTACATAATCATAAGATTTATCTGTAAATTGTTTTAAGCCTTCATCAATATCCCCTTGAATTACTGATAAGCCTTTTTCAAGGCAGGCTATTACCTGTTCTTGAGATATTTCTATTCCGCTTCCTATTATGTTTTTAGATTTTTTAAGCAAATTAAATAAATAACCGTCACCGCAGCCTAAATCTAATATTTTTGAGCCATTTTCTATCATATTAGATATTAAGGAATAATTAACATGGAGTCCTTTTGATTGTGTATAGTGATTATCCATTATTATCTCCTTTAATATGATTGTTTAAAAAACTTCCGATTATTTTGCTTTGAACGTCGTATTCAAGCAAAAATGCATCATGCCCGCAGGGTGATTTAATTTCGCAGTATGAAACATCTTTATTCAAGCGCATTAAAGTATTTACAATTTCTTTTGCTTGAGATGAGGGAAAAAGCCAATCCGTATCAAAAGAAATAATTAAGAACTTTGATTTTGTATTTTTAAAGGCATTTTCAACTGAACCATATTTATTTTCAAGGTCAAAATAATCAACAGCTTTAGTTATGTATAGATAACTGTTTGCATCAAATCTATCAACAAAAATTTGACCTTGGTGTTTTAAATAGCTTTCCACTTGAAAATCTATATCAAAATTGAAATCATAATGCTCTTTATTTTGCAATCTTCTTCCAAATTTATTATACATAGCTTCTTCACAGAGGTAAGTTATATGACCAATCATTCTGGCAATAGATAAGCCTCTATCTGGTTTAATTTCCTTATCATAATAATCACCGTTATTCCAAGCGGGGTCAGAAATTATAGAGTTTCTACCAACTGCATTAAAAGCTATTGCCTGCGGTGATAATTTAGATGTTGTTGCAATTAATATTGCAGATTTAACAAAATCAGGATATGTTATTGAAAACTGCATTGCCTGCATACCGCCCATAGAACCGCCAGCAACGGAATACAAACTTTTAACTCCTAGATAATCAAGAACTTTCTTTTGAATTTTAATTGTATCTTCAATAGTAAAGACAGGAAATGATATCCCGTAGGGCTTACCTGTATTCGGATTAATGCTTGATGGCCCCGTTGTTCCGCTGCAGCCTCCAAAGATATTTGTGCATACAACAAAATACTTATTTGTATCAAAAGGCTTATTTGGCCCTATTAATGGATCCCACCAGCCTGCTTTTTTATCATCTTCGTTTTTATATCCAGCGGCGTGAGCATCGCCTGTCAAGGCGTGAATTATTAAGATTGCGTTATCGGCATTTTTATTAAGAGTCCCGTATGTTTCATAAGCAACTGTAATAGGTGAAAATTCAACTCCGCTTTCAAGCTTAATATTTTCCTCTATTGTATAATATTGAGTTTTAACAATCCCTATACTACTCATTTTCGTGATATTTCTATAGCGTTATCTATATCTTCTATAATGTCATCAATGTTTTCAAGCCCAATAGAAGCACGCATATAATCATTTGTAATACCCGCTTTTATTTTTTGCTCATCAGTGAGCTGTCTATGCGTTGTTCCTGCGGGATAGGTAATTATTGAACGGACATCACCTAAATTTGTTGCGTGAATAAATAATTTTAATGCCTCAATAAATTTTGTTCCGTCGCCGTCGACTCCAAAACCAATCAATGAAGAAGCTCCATTTGGCAAATATTTTTTTGCAAGCTCATAATCTTTACTATTTTTTATAAGAGGATAAGTAACAAAGTTTATATGAGGATGATTTTGTAAGTGTTCAGCCAGCTTTAGTGCATTTTCGCAGTGTCTATCCATTCTTACATGCAAGGTTTCAAGACCTAACATTGTTAAATATGCGTTAAATGGACTCATACAGCAGCCTAAATCTCTTATTAAATGAGTTCTGCATTTTGCTATGTAAGCTGCATTTTTAAATGCGTCTGTATATATTATGCCGTGGTAGCTTTCATCAGGAGTAGTCAGCATTTTAAATTTGTCATTATTTTCCCAGTTGAATTTACCACTGTCAACAATAACCCCGCCCATTGCATTGCCATGGCCAGATAAATATTTTGTTGTAGAGTGAACTATAATATCCGCTCCATATTCAATCGGTCTTAACAGATATGGCGTTGCTACCGTATTATCTATAATTAAAGGAATTTCGTGTTTATGAGCAAGTTTTGCTAAATTTTCAATATCAGCAACTTTTATACTCGGATTTCCAATTGATTCTGCATATATACACTTTGTTTTGTCAGTTATAGCCTTTTCATAGTCATAAAGGTTATCAGTATTAATGAATTTTACGTTTATTCCCATTTGTTTAAATGTTTTTGCAAATAAATTATATGTTCCACCGTATATTTTTGCTGATGTAACAACCTCATCCCCGCAGCCTGCAATATTCAATATAGCAATTAATATTGCAGATTGTCCCGAGGATACCGCTAATGCACCAACACCGCCTTCCAGCATTGCAATTCTTTTTTCTATCATTTCGCACGAGGGATTTGTTAGTCTTGAATATATATCACCCTCTACTTTTAAATCGAATAAGTTTACTGCATGCTCTACGCTGTCAAAACTGTACGCAGTTGTAGCGTATATAGGCATTGATATAGCATGATTTTGTTTTTTTAAATCCGTAAATCCCTGTGTAGCTACTGTTTCAAATCTCATAATTATCCCTTATCTTTTTATTAATTATAATACATGATTATACTATTGCATATTTTATTTTTAATGTTATGATAAACACAAAGTAAGGGAAAACAATGTTAAATATAGTTTTAAAACATCATCATTGCCATAGCAACCTGAAAAGGCTGTTGAATTGGTAATGCGGTTTTAAAATTTTTTCAATTCTTACAAAACGGTCTTTTTAGGTAGAAAAAACCGTTTTTTAGTTTTTAAGAATTGGAGAAAGATTATGTTAACATCAATTATATCTGCCATTGGCAATAACAACAGTATATATCCCTTATTAATAAGAGATTGCGGAATAGAAAATCCTGCTAAAGTTGCAATGACATACAAACAGAATAAGTCTGATAAATATATTGCAAAAAATGCAGTCAGAGAAAGAATTATTGATGAATATGCAACCTCGGCAGTATGGCTTGGCGGTATTCCTTTAGTTGAAAAAATTTGTAATAAATTTATAAGTAAAAAAGGATTTAATCCTAATATAAGCAGTGAACTTTTAAAAGGAGATGCCTTTCAAAATATTAATGCGAATATTGAGCAATTTAAAACTAAAGCACCTGATGCCGTTATGGATTTAATTAAAATAAGGGAGAATCAAAAGTTATATCAAAACTTAAACGGAATAAAACTCCTTGCTTCAATTGCCATTCCAACATTAATTATGGGCTTTATACTACCTAAAATAAATTTTAAAATTACAAAAAACGTTATGCAAAAAAAATTAAAAGATGCAGTTATACCCACTAATCAGGTTACTTTTGAGGAATTTGAAGAACAGATAAAAAGAAAAAATAATCCCTCTTTTGGTTCCAATTTGTTTTCGCAGTTAAGCAATTTAACGACTGTTCAAAAAATGGCGATTACAGATTTAGGACTTAGTGCGGGTAGAATTTCTACAGCCAGAAATAAAAATGAGGCTTTTGATAACGCAGTTAAAATGACAGGCATGATTTATTTAAATTATTTTGCACCAAAACAGACAGCTAAACTCTTTGATAAACTAACTAAAAAAATATTCAAATTAAATGTAAATTTAGATCCTGTTGTTTTTTGCGATAAAGATTTTATTAATGCAGTAAAAAATAAATCAATAAAATTCCCGCTATCAGAAAAACCGCAAGATATTTTAAGTTTTATTGATTTAAATCCCGACTCTGTAATAACAAAGTTAGCAGTAAAAACTAAACTAATAAAAATGTATAACTCAACAACAAGAGACCCTCGTAAATATGTAAATATAAAAGACTTAAACGAATTCATCAAGAATATAAAAGATTTTAGCGAAAGTGCAATAAAATCAAAAGGTATTGAAGAATTTGCAAAAAGAGCTAAAATGGCAAAATGTGTTAATATAATCGCAAATGTGGCATTAAGTTCTTTCCTTTTAGCGTATTGTCTGCCAAAAGTTCAATTTATTATCAGAAAAATGGTAATAAAAAGTAAACTTGAACCTGGATTAGTGCAAAATCAGCGTGATGAAAAGGTATAAGAATATTTTCTTAATCTTACGAAAAAGTAAATACTTATTATACATAAAATTACTCCAAGAACAGTTAATGCCTTAGAAATTCCAACCGCATGCGTAAAAGAGCCTGCAAAAAAGTTACTTACAGATACTGTTCCTAAGTAACATATTGAATGTAAACTCATAACACGCCCTCTGATATCATCATCAACAACCGTTTGAATTAATGTATTAATACTGGTTAAAGTTCCTATTGTTCCTATTCCAACTAATAGCATTGCGAACATAGCAATTGATAAAAGGCTTGTATAACCTAAAATAATAAAGCCAGCACCAAATAGGAAAACAGCAGTGTTCAAAAAGAATTTTAATCCTTTAACTGAGGATTTAGCAGCTAAAAATAAAGAAACACCAATAGCTCCAACCCCAGCTACACTCATAAGGAAACCTAATGTATCGGCATTTTTGTGCATAACATCTGCTGTATAAATCGGCATTAACATTGGATATGTCATTCCAAGAAAACTAAAAAGTGCTATATACATCATTAATATGCCTATTTTAGGCGTTTTAAAAACATAATTTATTCCCTCTTTTAGCCCGTCTATTACTGTCTCATTTTTTATTTTATCGTCTTTTATCTCATTAATTTTCATACATTTAACAAGAATATTAATAGGAATAAAACATAAAAAATTAATTAAAAAACAATATCCCGCCCCAATTGTTGATATTACAATTCCAGCAATAGCAGGTCCAAGAAGTCTTGCAGCATTAAAGCATGTAGCATTTAATGCAATTGCGTTGCTTAAATCCTTTTTGTCATCAACCAACAATACAAACATAGATTGCCTTAAAGGACTATCAATTGCCGCAATAATATTTAAAAATACTCCCAAAACAGCAATGCTCCATATCGGATAATGATTTGTTAGAACCATTACCGACATTATAAAAGCCTGCAGGGCAAATAAATTTTGAATTATCATTAATAATTTTTGTTTATCAAATTTATCAATAATTACACCTGCAAAGGGAGTAATAAAAAATAAAGGCAATGCGCTTAAAAACATTATTGAACCCATTACAAAAGCAGATTTTGTAATATCATAAACCAGC
>CANQRT010000083.1 GCA_947626325.1 Candidatus Gastranaerophilales bacterium
ATATCAGTATCTCGTGTGGGCGGTGCTGCTCAAACAAAAGGTATAAAACAAGTTGCTGGAAAACTAAGGCTTGATTTGGCTCAATTCAGAGAACTTGAAGCTTTTGCTCAGTTTGCAAGCGACCTTGATAAGGCTACTAAAGACCAGTTAACCCGTGGACAAAAATTAACTGAAGTATTAAAACAGCCTCAATATTCACCTTTAAGCGTTGCTCAGCAGGTTAGTATCTTGTTCGCAGCTAATGAGGGCCTGCTTGATGATGTTGAAAATTCAAAAATAAAAGATTTTAAGCTCGGATGGTTCGATTATTTTGATTCAAATATGACCGAATTATCACAAAAACTTAATGACGGTGATAAACTTTCTGATGAAGATAAAACACTGTTAACAGAAAAATTAAATCATTACAAAACAAATTTCTTTAAATAGGAAAGAAAATGGCTAATTTAAAAAAGATAAGAACAAGAATAAATTCAATAGTAAGTACGCAGAAGATAACGCGTGCTATGAAAATGGTTGCTTCTGCAAAAGTAAAAAAGTTTGAAAATAAAGTAAAATCTTCAAGACCGTTTACTTATGAACTTGAAAAAATGTTTTACAGACTGCTTCATTCAACAACCGAAATAGATGCTGGTGAAACTAATTTTAAAGAGCCCTTAAATAATTATCCAGTATTACTGCAGGAAAGAGAGATAAAAACAGTAGGATTGCTCATAATGACTTCTAATAAAGGGTTATCAGGAGCTTTTAATGCTAATGTAGTAAGATATACGATTAAAACAATTCAAGAATATGCCGAAAAAGGAATAAAATGTGAATTGTTTATAATTGGTCAAAAAGGATTTAATGCTTTAAAAAGATTAACAGATGATTATAATTTTACTATAGAGCAAAGTTATTTAACCTTTAGCGAAACACCTACGTCCTCGCAGGCAAGACTTGTTGCAAGTGATATGGCTCGTGCTTTTGTTAACGGAAACATTGATTCAATGGAGATAATAACAACACGGTTTAGAAATATGATGTCATATTCTGTTGAAAAATGGGATATTTTACCGCTTGATGAAATTCAAGAGGACTATACAAAAGAAGATGATACTGATATGGAAATAGAACCAAGTTTATCTAAAGTTTTATCTGAAATAGTTCCTCTGTTTATATCAAGCATAATATTTCAAGCCATGTTAGAATCAATAGCAAGTGAGCTTGCTTCACGAATGACGGCAATGTCATCAGCTTGCAATAATGCTGATGAGATGATACAAAAACTAACTGTTGAATACAATAAAGTTCGTCAAGCTATGATAACGCAGGAAATAACAGAAATAACGGCTGGAAGTGCTGCGATAAATAAATAAGGAAAATGGCAATATTAAAAAAAACATTAATTGGAGTGGGAATTGGTACTGCAATATTAGTTGCAGGCTATTATAGTGCGCTTTTATCCTTGCCAAAAATTGTTGACTTAAATAAATATAAGGAGCAGGTTTGTACTCAAATAGAACGTCAATCTGGATTTAAAGTTAATTGTGAAAATATATATTTTGAGCGAAGTTTAACTCCTTATTTAAAAATTCACCTATACCATACGGTAGTTTTATATCCGAATGATGAAATATTTTTAAAGTTAAAAGAGTCTGATTTAAAAGTAAAAATTCTGCCTCTAATATTTAAAAAAATAGAAATAAAGGATGCAAAACTTGCTCGTCCCATTATTAATGTGACTTTATATAAGGATTTTTCAACTTCTATTGAAAAATATTTAAGTACAGATAAAAAATTTAATACAAGTGGATTTTATTTAAATGGAGATATAACAGATACTTTCTGCAAAGATTACAAAGTAAACATAACCGATGAAACAACTGGAAAAACATTTTATTTAGAGGGTGAAGAATTAAATTTAAAAGATATAAAAATTAATGAGAGAGCTCATTTAATATTAAAAGGTGCATTGTTTGAAAATAAAACCGAATATTTAAAATATGATTTAGATATTATTGCACCTTTAAACAGTGAACAAAAGCAGTTTAAATTCTCACCGTTTAAAACAATATATGAAACCAAAATAAAAGGAGATGTAACAGGGAAACTGCAAATAAGCAAAACAGGTGTGCTTGACGGAAATCTTAATATTGAAAATCTGGCTTTGAAATTTGAAGATATTATTTTAAAAGATAATTCTTTAAAAATGGAATTTAAAGGAGAAGAAGCTCAAATAAAAGCATTGCTTCATACTTCTCAAAAAGATAAAGCTGATATATACGGCAAATTTAATTACGGCAAGAAAAAATATATTGATTTAAACACAAATGCAAAGAATATTAATTTAAAAAATTTATTTAAAATTATATCGGCGTTAAGCGAAAGCTTGAATATTGAAAATCCAGTAAAAGATTTAAAAATTAACGGAATTCTCGATGCCGATTTTAGAGTAAATTCTGATTTTAAAAAGTTAAAATCCTCAGGCAGTGCCAAAATAATTAATGCAGATATAGTTCATGAAAAACTGCCATATAAAATAACTAAAATTAATTCTGATATAAATATGGATAATAACAAAATTTATATTGAAAAAGCGCAGGCTTATGTAAATTCGACTCCTATAGATATATTTGGTGACATAAGCGAAGATATGTCAATGAATATAACCGCAAAATCAGAAAATTTAGAGTT
Organism: Candidatus Gastranaerophilales bacterium; assembly: GCA_947626325.1. Taxonomy (GTDB): domain Bacteria; phylum Cyanobacteriota; class Vampirovibrionia; order Gastranaerophilales; family Gastranaerophilaceae; genus Avigastranaerophilus. The sequence continues at coordinate 2,677 of CANQRT010000083.1, forward strand.
GAAAAATATAATTAAATTATTTGATTTAGAAAAAAATATTCCCGTAAAAATCCAAAACGGGAAATTATCTTTTAAATCTGATATAACAGGGGTAATAAATAAATCAATTAAAGCTCAAACTAATGCACGATTAACTAATTTAACATTATATGATGAAAAAAATAAACTGCCTCTAAGTGCCGAACATACAAATATTAATTTAAATTCGGAAAATGAAAAATATACTGGAGATATTAAATTAATCGGATTAAAGACTAAAATAAATAAGAATGAACTAAAATCAAATGATTTTAACATAACTTTTGATGATAAAAAAATTCAAATACAAAAAAGCACAATACAATTATTAAATTCGCCCTTAGAAATAACAGGAGATATAGAAAACTATGCAAAAAGCCCTGAGGTAAAGGTAAATTTTAAAGGCGGAATAAAATCATCAGATTTAGCGCAGGTAATAAGTGAATATGTAAAAGAACCATATAAAGCATTAGGCACTTTGCAAACACAAGGCAGTGTGGCTGTAAAAGAAAATAAACCCGAAATCTCAATATTAATGAGGGCAAATTCTAATAATTATTTATCTTATGCAGTTATAAAAGAGCTTTTAAATAAGCCTTCATTATTGAAAATAGATATAGGTGCAAAAAATAATGATTATACAATTAAAAATATAACTTTGTATGAGGATAATCCGTCTATTAAAAATGAAGATAAATTAAATAAAATAATAACAATATCAGGCGGAATAACATCAGCAGGGAAAGATTTTGTAATGCGGGATATAAAAGTTCAAATCCCAAATACTTTAAGCGGTGCTTCAAATTTCTTTGGTGGTGAGGAATTTTCAATAAAAGCTGATATTACAGCAAATAACACAATAAAAGAGCCTAAACTGCAAGGAGATATAAAATTATACAGTTATAATTTAAAAAAATATTTAACTGCAGTAAAAAATGCTGATATAACAATAACTCCTGAAAACATAAGAATAATAGCTCCTGATGTTCAAATAAATACGTCAAAAATAAACCTTTTAGCAGATATTAATCCTAATATAAAAGATAAAATTATTGTAGAAAATGTTCAGATGAACTGTGCAAATTTAGATTTAAACTCAATGTATCCGATTATAGAAAAAAATGTTTCGCCATTTACGCAATCTATTATAACTGTAAAAAAAGGAACAGCTACAATAAATAAATTCCAAGTGATGGATTTAAAGGCAAGGGATATAAGCAGTGATTTTACAGTTGAAAAGAATATATTAAAAATTAGAAATATATTATCAACAGCTTATTATGGAAGTGTAAGCGGGGATATCAATTATGATATACCTCACAGCAGACTGAAAATTATGTTAAAGGGTCAGAATATAAGTTTAAAAGAATCTTTATATGATTTATGTAAATTAAGTGATAATATAGCAGGAACTGCAGATTTTGAGTCTTCTTTATCTTTAATAATTGGAGAATATGAAAATGTAATAAAATCATTAAGCGGAAAAGTTGATTTTAATGCAAGAAACGGAAGAATGGGAACATTAGGCAGGTTTGAGTATTACTTAAATGCGCAAAATATACTATATAGAGGGCTTTTAAATACAACAATAAATCAAATAGCCAATGCACTTTCAAAAGATAATACAGCTCATTATCAAAGTGCAGCTGGTACATTAATGTTTCAAAATGGTTATATAATTACAAATGGAATTAAAACAACTGGCAAAAATATGAGTTTGTATATTATAGGCCGTCATAACATTTTGACTAATTTGGTAAATATAGATATATATGGCAGAATATCCGAGTCAATTAGGCGAAAATTGGGTTCGTTTGGGGATGTTTCAATATCAGAGTTAATATCAGGCAATACTTCTCATAAACAAAATAATGTATTAATTGTAAAAAAAGAAATAATTGATAAAATACCGCCATTGTATAATCAAGGAGATTTTGAAACAAACACATTCAAAGTAAATGTATTTGGAAATATGAATTCATTAAATGCAATAAATTCATTTATGTGGATACTGCCAAAAACTTCTCCTATTGAAAATCAGCCTCAAAATGGAGCAGAAGAAGAGAAGCTTCCTGATTTTTCTGATTTATAATTATTTTTCAATCATATTAGAAGTGTGATATTCTGAATGTTCCTCAATTGGGATTTGAATTTTATTATTAACAGTATAGTTAATTTTAACAGGTTTAATAAATTGTTTATTAAATTCTTCTGTTTTAGAATAATTAAATTCGTTTTCCCATTTTGCAATAACAATGGTTGCAAGGCAATTGCCGATTAAGTTAACTGTTGTTCTGCCCATATCAAGGATTTGGTCAATACCGAGTAAAATGGCAACACCAATAATAGGGTAGCCAAACCCTGAAAGAGTACCTGCCAGAATAACAAGAGCGACTCTTGGAACTCCTGCAATACCTTTGCTTGTAAGCATTAAAGTACCCATAATAAATAAAAGTTGAGTGGGTGCAAGCTCTATGCCAACTATTTGCAGTGAAAACAACATGGCAAGCGCCAAATACAGTGTTGAACCGTCAAGGTTAAAAGTATACCCTGTAGGCATAACAAACCCGACTATATTTTTTGAAGCACCAAAACTTTCCATAATTTTCATTGCTTGGGGCAGTGCAGCCTCAGAGGTTGAAGTGGTAAATGCAAGCATTGCAGGTTCTCTTATTGCTCTTAATACCGAAAATACAGAAACTCCTACAATTTTGCACGCTATATTTAAAATAACAAATAAAAACAATATTAATGCTAAATAAAGAGATCCAATAATTTTAGCGTAATTAATCATAATCCCCATACCGCTTTCAGCTATAGTGTATGAAATAGCCCCAAAAACACCAATTGGAGCAAAATTCATAACAAGCTGAGTAAATTTAAACATTATTTCTGAAAGCGAAGAAACACAATTAAGAACAGGTTTAGCTTTTTCGCCTGCGGCGCAGATTGCTAGTGCAAAAAATATTGAAAATACGACTATTTGTAATAAATTCCCATCTCCCATAGATTTAATAATGCTTGAAGGGAAAATATTAATAAAAATTTCTGATAAAGATTCATGCGGACTGTGTGCCGCCATATTAGCGGCGGTATCAAGCATATTTGTAGAAATTATATCTGTAGAAAAACCTGCTCCTGGTTTAAATATAAGTCCAACACTAAGACCTATAATAAGTGCAAAAGAAGTAGCGCAAGCAAAATATACAAATGTTTTTACTCCGAGTTTTCCTAAAGATTTAACATTTCCGTGCGCTGCAATACCCGTTACTACAACGGAAAACAACAGTGGCGCAATAATCATCTTAATCATATTAAGAAAAATTTGAGCCAAAGGGTGCATTTTATTTCCGATTTCAGGGAATTTCCACCCTACAATTGTTCCAAGAACCAGGCTTAAAAATATATATAATGTTAATCTGGAGGTCTTCATTTAATATATTTCCCAAAAAGATTATATCAAGAAAATACCTCAGTAAAATTTTTTTTGATAATTTTTTAATATTATGTCAAAAAATTGATACAAAAGTTAATTTGCCAAATTATTATAAATTATGTTTGAGGCATTAACAATAAACTCTTTACCCTTTTGACTGTTATAAGGACGTCTTGCCAAGATAACAATTATATATTTTTTGCCATTTTCTGTTTTAACAATACCAGCATCCCCGAGCATAAAACCAATATCACCTGTTTTATGCAGTAAAATTGCATTGTTTGGTAACCCTGCTTGAAGCAATCTGTTATTTTTAACGTGAGATAGGTAATCAGCAATATGTTGTTTTGAATTATTTGAAATGATATTAGTTTTATCAATATTATAAAGCATAACGGCAAGTTCTTTAGCCGTAGTTGTATTAGTGCCGTCTAAATCGGGGAGCCAGTTATTAACTCTTGTATTTGTAAGTCCCCAGCTCCTTATAGCTCTATTAACTTCGGGCATACCGCCCATTTTTGCCATAATCATATTAGTAGACGAGTTGTCAGAGTTTTCTATCATAATTTTAGCCAGATAGTCCATAGAATGAGCTATTCCGCCCTG
>CANQRT010000084.1 GCA_947626325.1 Candidatus Gastranaerophilales bacterium
GCATAAAATAGAGGAACAAGCCGTATGGAAAGGTTCTTCATTAATTGAGCCGAAAGATATTGCTAAGGCTGTTTATTTTCTGTCGTCAGAGGAAGCATCACAAATTACAGGAGATGTATTAAAAATAACAGGACAACTTACATAAATATAGTTAAAAGATACACACAAGGAGAAACAAATGGAAAACAAAGAACAAGTAAAAAAAGTATTAATAGATTTGAAACAGGAAATTGAACCCATGCTTGACAGCAAAAGTTTGGTATCAGACGGTATTCTTGATTCACTTGATATTATGAGACTAATTATGGAACTGGAAAATGAATTTGATATTGAAATAGATCCTGAAGATGTTTTATCAGAAAATTTTGAATCTGTTGAAGCCATTATAGGACTTATAGAAAAATGCAGGAATTAAGTAATTATTCCCTGCACCATATCGGATTTGCAGTAAGTTCAATAGAAAATTCCCGCAGTGCGTTTGAAGAATTGGGGGCAGAGTTTTTTCATTCTCATACAGATATAGAACGAAATCTTGATTTCCAATTCGCAAAATTTGCTGGGGGGGGGACAGCACTTGAATTAATCTCACCCCACGATAAAAACTTACCAAGCGTAGTAACAAAAATGGTAGAAAAACAGCCTTGTACCCCATATCATATCTGCATTAAAGTAAATGATGTAGATGCGGAAATAAAAAGACTAAAGGAGAAGGGATTTCGCAGAACAGAAAAAGTTTTAACTAATAATGTTTATGGTTATCAATCAAAAGGAGTTTTTTTATTTCATAAAGAAATAGGATTAATAGAAATAGTAGAAAAATGAATAAAAATGTAAAAGAGACTATATTATCAAAAATTCATTATTATGCAGAAAAAACACCAGATAAGGTTTGTCTGATTGAAGCTGTAAGCGATAAGCATATTACTTATTCTTCATTTTGGTCAAAAATATTAAAATATGCAGTTAATGTACAACCAAACAAGCGGTATATTTTACAAACCCGCCAAACAATAGAACATCTTGTTGCGTTTTATGGTATTCAGGCGGCTGGGGGCATAGCAATTCCAGTTGAGGCTACTGCCTCAAAAGAAAGGCTATCTGAACTTGCAAATCAGTTTGAGGCAGAAATATTACCCGTAGAATACCAGCTGGGAGAAAAAGAAATCAAATTTATTCCTCCCGATGCCAAAAAAACAGCTTGTATAATATGTACAACGGGAACAACTGGCAAAAGTAAAGGGGTAATGTCAAGTTTTCGCTGCCGTTTTTGCGGAGCTGATAATGTACGGTATTCGTATAATATAACACCAAATGATACAGCGCTTATTCCGCAGGTGCTTTCACATAGCGGAGGTTTACGCCGTACAGAAGCTATGCTTGTCAGCGGAGCAACAGCAGTTATAATGGGTGCAGCAATGTTTTTTGGCAATGTTTTTGGTGCTATTAAAAAGTATCATTGCAATATTTTGCAGTTCGTACCAGCACAAATAGCACAAATTTTAAATAAAGCAGAAAAATTACTGCTTGAAATTGCACCGCAAATTCGTATTATCAGTGTCGGAAGTGCTGTAATCCCTGAACATGATAAGGAAGCATTGCGCAGATTACTTCCTAATGTACAATTATTTAACGATTTTGGTTCAACAGAAGCTGTAGGTTCAGCATATTTTGAATGGAGCGCATATCCGCCAAAACCAAACTGCGTTGGAATTGAAAGTCTGCATTCAAAAATTGTTTTTCTTGATGATAATGGAAACGTAATGGAAAATAGCAGTAAAAATAATCCAGGAATAATAGCTACAGAAGGCGGAACATTAATGTCTGGATATCTTAATGCTCCTGAGCTTACTGATGAGGTAATGAAAGAAGGACGTGTACTATCTGCTGATTTAGGCTACCGTGGTGAAGACGGCATGATTTATATTTTAGGACGCAGAGACGATATCATTGTTAGCGGAGCAAACAAAATTTCACCCGTAGAGGTTGAAGATGCAGTATTACAGATACCTGATGTAAAAGAATGTGCTTGTATTGCAAAACCTGACAGCGTTATGGGACAAATGCCCGCATTATTTATTGTTTGGAAAAATAATGCACGCCCAGCTTATGAAGTTACTGAAATACTTAATAAAGAATTAGATAAATTTAAAGTTCCCCGTTCTGAAAATATATATACAATCAATGCCCTGCCACGCACCGCAGGAACAGGGAAAGTAATAAAACGAGAGTTAGCGGAAAGGCTGTTAAAAAATGAAAACATATAATATTTGCTGGTCAGGGGGTATTGACTCTACATTTATTATCACTCAATTATCACAGTTCCCCGTTATAATCCGCCCTTTTTACATAAAAGGTCAAACCTTTAGATTATCAGAACCACAGGAACTTGAAGCTATTAAATCAATTCAAAAACTTTTGCTTGCTGATAAACGTACAAAAGCAAAAATAATGCCTCTCACAATTATCGAAAAAGATGATCCCAGAATAAAAGACAGGGAAATTGTAAAAGCACACAGACGTATTTATATGCGTTTGCTTGATGAGTACAAATTAGTGTCGGGGGGGGGGGATTACCACCTGCAGGAAGCCAGCAAATCTATGCAGACGGAGCATTTATCTCTCCGCAATACGTTGCTTGCGCTTCTTTCGCAAAATACATTGGGGAAAATGTTGAAGTGGGAATTTTAAGGGATGACTTTGAAGGTACAGTACCAGCATTAAATAAGTGTGCAACAAAAATTATTCAAGATGAGGTAACAGAAAGGTTATTGTTACAAGTGTCAGAAGATACTACAGATAAAGATTTATATATATTATTAAAAGATTTTCGTTTCCCGATTGCAGGGCAGAAAATGTATAAAAAAGATGTCTGGAAATGGTATGCAGATAATAATTATACACAGGTGCGTTCAAAAACAAATTTCTGTCAAGCGCCCATAGTACATAAAGACGGCACAATTGAACCCTGCGGAGTTTGCACAGCCTGCATAGGAGTTATTCGGGAAAACGTGCTGGAGCCTTTTACTAAAGAAGGACTTGCCCGATACCAAGATTATGAGAAAAATCATAAAAAAGAACCCGAACGATTTAGGCTGAAAGGATTTTAATATAACACATAATAAAGGAGATAACAAAATGGCAGCAGTTATTCGAATACATGATAATTTTGGGAAAAAAATGATAGATGAAATAAAACAATTTAGACCTGACCTAAATTTGTTGTATTGGAATGATGTATACAGCGGTGTGTTAAATGACGAATGGGGGGGGGAATCTAAAAGTATAATTCCTTTCTGGGAAGTAAAAAAACTTTTTGAACAGAGAAAACTTGACCAGATAATACTTACACCTTACTACATTGCTGAGAATGTAATAGATGAAGTTCTGGCACTTGGAATACCCAGAGAAAAAATTTTTATTTATGAAGGAAAAAGAAATAATAATTTAATTTTTACAGAACTTGATAAATTCATTATGCTTCCCTATTTGGAATTTCATGCAGCAGATCACTGTAATCTAAACTGTAAGGGCTGTGTGACTTTTTCTCCTTTATGCAATAAGGAAGTATATTATGACACAGAACAGTTTGAAAAGGATATTTTAAGAGTAAAAGAACTAATACCATTTATAAGAACAATACAAATTATGGGAGGAGAACCTACACTGAATCCAAATCTTGATAAAATTATAACTGCAGTAAGAAAAAGCTACCCTTATAGCACAATAAGAATAACTACCAACGGAACATTGCTTGATAGATTAAATGAGGCTGTTTGGGAAGCTATAGTAGATAATAAAATTGTAATTAATATCTCTTGTTACCCTGCCGTATACGATAAAATGGAAAAAATAATTAAGACCATAAAGAAACATAAGGGAGTAGAAGAACCAATGATTTCTCAGGTTTCACTTTTTTATCCAAATTTATCAAAATTTAAAAAATATCCCTTTGAAAATTTGGATTACTGCCGCTGTTATAATTTAAGAGACGGTAAAATGTCCTCTTGTATTGTTTCAATGTACGGACATTATTATAACAATTACTTTAATAAAAATTTACCGTTTAATTCAGGTATTGTAGATATTTATGATGAAGAAATCGACGGAAAAACACTTGTAAAAAAACTAAATAAACCTTGTGAAATATGTAACTATTGTCAAAATTATATATGGCGCTTAAATTCAAAATTTACAAATGGAAGAAGTTGGGATTTCTATAAAAAAGGTGATATTCCTAAAGAAAGTGATTGGGAATGATTAATAACAATTATGGGATATTAAATGAAAGGATTTTAATATGGCACTTAATGAATTAAAAACAATGGAAACTTATGAAATATTTTGGACAGGAGGTTTTGACTCCACATTAAGAGTTGTGCAACTATCACGCTATCCTATTTGTATACAGCCTGTATATTGTACTGGAGTTGCTTCTGATATACGAAAAAGTGAATTTTATGAATTAAGAGCAATAAAACAAATAACAGAATTGTTAAGAAAAAAACCAGAAACTAAGGCAAAAATTCTGCCATTAAAAATAGTAAGCAGCTCAGAAGTGCTGAAAGAAAAACAAGATTCTGATTTTATATATGAAGAATTACCGCATAATCATCAAGTCGCTCAAGCATTTCGCAGAATTTACATATCTATGATGACACCAAGACGTAAACAGCTTGCAACAGGACGAGGTGTACTTAATGCGGTAAATGTTGACTTATATATTGATTCACAGTATCAATGGCTTGCAGCATACTCAAACAGCCGAAAAAAGCCTGTTGAAGTGGGTATTACCGCCCGATATGTCAATAAGTTCCTAGATGCTATAGGGGGGGGGAATGCAGTAGAAGAAATAAATAATGGCTATTTTAAGCAATACGTTATAAACAAAGAAAAATGTAAATCAGAAGATGGATATACTATTTTTGGGAATTTTGCATTTTCTTTCTACAACGCTCCATTAAAACCTGAACTGATAAAAGAGTATAAAAGACTAAACTGTGAAGATATTATGGATTTGACATGGTTTTGTTATGACCCTATAGACGGAAAGCCCTGCGGACAATGCTGGACTTGTGTACATACTTATCGGGACGGAATAACAAATCGTTTCACACCTGAAGCACTTGAACGTTATCATAAGAGAGAAAAAGAATTGAGTAATCAGCAATAAAAACACAAAATGTTAGAAATAGTATACCTAAGCTAATAGAAAGGTTGTCAAAAATGAAAACATATAATATTTGCTGGTCGGGAGGTATTGACTCTACATTTATTGTTACTCAATTATCACAAAGTCCTGTCATAATCCGTCCTTTTTATATAAAAGGTCAAACATTTAGATTATCAGAACCGCAGGAACTTGAAGCTATTAAATCAATTCAAAAACTTTTACTTGCTGATAAACGCACGAAAGCAAAAATAATGCCGATTATGATTATCGAAAAAGATGATCCCAGAATAAAAGACAGGGAGATTGTAAAAGCACACAGGCGTATTTATATACGTTTGCTTGATGAGTATAAATCAAAGACTCGGGGGGGGGGATTACCACCCGCAGGAAGCCAGCAAATCTACGCAGACGGGGCATTTATCTCTCCGCAATACATTGCTTGCGCTTCTTTCGCAAAATATATTGGGGAGAATGTTGAAGTGGGACTCTTAAGTGATGACTTTGAAGGTGCTATACCAGCACTAAATAAATGTTCAACAAAAATAATTCCTGATGACGGAACAGAAAGGTTATTATTACAAGTGTCAGAAGATACCATAGATAAAGACTTATATTTATTATTAAAAGATTTTCGCTTTCCAATAGCTGGACAGAAATTATATAAACCTGATATTTGGAAATGGTATGCAGATAATAATTATACGCAGGTACGTTCAAAAACAAATTTCTGTCAAGCGCCTGTAGTACATAAAGACGGGACAATTGAACCTTGCGGTACTTGTGCAGCTTGTATCGGAACAATTCATAAGAATTTACTTGAACCCTTTACAAAAGAAGGACTTGCCCGCTATCAAGATTACGAAAAAAACCACGAAAAAGAACCTGAGCGATTTAGGCTGAAAGGATTTTAATATGAAACTCGATGAACTTTTGAAAATAAAACCATATTCTCTGGCAAAAAATGAAAAGTCAGCTATACTAACACAAATGCTGACAGACCTTACCATACATCATTATGAAAATTGCACTCCTTATCGCAATATTATTAACGGAATGGGATTTAATCCATATAGTAAGATTGCACATTATAGTGAATTACCAATGCTCCCAGTACGTTTATTTAAAGAATTATCTTTAAAAAGCGTATCTGATGATAATCTTGCAAAAAGTATGTCCTCAAGCGGTTCTGGCGGTCAAAAGGTATCTAAACTGTATTTAGATAGACAAACTGCAATAGCACAGCAAAATGTAGGAATAAAAATCACTTCGGGATTTTTAGGCATTAAAAGAATGCCATTTGTCATTATTGACAGCCCCGCTGTTATAAAAAGCCGTGAAGCCTATACTGCCCGCGGAGCGGCAGCATTATTTTTCTCTCTTTTCGGGTCTGATAGAATATTTGCCCTGAAAGATGATATGAGTTTGGATATTGATGGATTAAAAGCTTTTCTTGAAAAACATAAAAATCAGCAAATATTGATTTTTGGATTTACTTTCATGGTTTGGCAGCATTTGTACTGCGCTTTGAAAAACCTGTCGGGGGGGGGTATTAA
>CANQRT010000085.1 GCA_947626325.1 Candidatus Gastranaerophilales bacterium
AATTTCAGCCATTCGTTCATATAACTGTCCAGGGCCTTTTTTGGGATATAAAAATTCTTCTATTAAAGATGTTTCAATTTTTTCTTTTTTTATAAAAGGTTTAAATATTGCGTTTTTTAATACAGAGGTTAAAGATAGGCCTTTGACTCTTTGATTTCCCCACTGCGGAGAAATTTTATTTGGATGAATACCCCACACTTTTTCGGTGTAATTTTCAAAAAACATCTTATATAATTCACAACCGAACCTGTTAATATAAAAATCCTCAAGCGAGTTTTCCCTGCGTTTATGAATACAGGCAATAAAAAATCCTATAGCAGCTTTTAAAACATTTATAAAACCTAAATTAACAAAAGTTTGAAGTTTGAAGGATATAGGATAGTCAAAGAATTTTTTAAGAAAATAAATTCTTGAAATGCGCCTTCTTTTTAAAAAAACGATGTCATTAACTTCTGGATCAGCGCTTTTATCGCTGTTAGGTTTAATGCCAAGCATTAATTCGTCTTTAGAGGGCGAAGTTTGAACGGGAAAAATTTCTTTCCACAAATTCATTACCTCGTCACTTTTAGTAAAAAATCTGTGACCGCCTAAATCCATGCGGTTGCCGTTATATAAATGAGTCCTTGAAATTCCGCCGATAAATTCACTTGCTTCAATAATTAAAGGCTTAAAATCTGTATGCTTTAAAAAGTAATATGCACAGGCTAATCCCGCAGGGCCAGCTCCAATTATTATAATATTTCCTTTTTCATTATCCATTTTACTTAATTGTAGCATAATATAATAATATCAATTTCCCCCCCCCCGGCTGTCAAACATAGTGTATTTTTTTAACACATTGAAAAAAAAATATATTTAATATAAAATAAGCAGGTGCAATACTATAAGCCGATGTGGCGAAATTGGTAGACGCATCAGACTCAAAATCTGACGCAGTTCACCCTGTGTGTCGGTTCGAGTCCGACCATCGGCACCATTTACCTCCATTTATGGAGGTTTTTTATTATTTTTTTAATGCTTTATAAATTCTGTAAAGAAGCTCTATATCAATATCATTATTGTTTATTGCCTCTAAAAGTTTATCTTTTTTAAATTCTTCAGACCTTAGATGTTCAAAATCGAACAAATCTTTAAAAGGGACTTTTAATGCTTCAGAGAGTTTTTCAAGCGTTTCGGCACTAACGAAATTAACCCCGCATTCAATCTTGCTCAAGTTGCGTTCTCCTATATTCAATATCTCGGCAAGCTGTTCCTGCGTTAAATTTTCCTTGGTTCTAAGTTCTTTTATGCGTTTCCCAAATAGTTTTTTAATCATATCAATTAATATCCTACATTAGTTTAATTATGCTCATAAGGAATTAAAAGACTCTATTTTGTATTGACAAAGAGTCTAATAAGATGTAAAATAATAAAAAAAGTTCCTCAAAAGAATAGTAAAAAGTCGGAATATGAAATTTATACTGGATAGATTATTTGAAAAGACACAAGGATTTTATCCTTTTTTTGAAAAATGCCCAAAAAAGTATTGGGAATATTATCTTGCAAAACGGGCGTATAACACTTTAGATTATAAATATAACTGGCATAATCCGAGGACTCTTAACGAAAAAATAAGGTGGTTAATATATAACGAAAAACTGGAATTAAAGTCTAAATTAACAGATAAAATACTTGTTAAATCTTATGTAGCAAATAAGCTGGGAAAAAATCATTCAGCCGAACTTTATGGAATTTATAATGATATAGATGAAATTGATTGTTCAATGCTTCCTGATAGTTTTGCTCTAAAGGCAAATCATGGCTGGCGGATGAATATACTTGTAAAAAATAAGAAAACATTTATAAAAGAATACAAAAATATAAAAAAAATTACTAGGAACTGGCTGAAAATAAATTATGAAAATTTTAGTTTAGAACCGCAATACAAAGATATTAAAAGGAAGTTATTTATTGAATACCTGCGTCCTGTTGATTTTAATGGTGAAATAAGAAACGATATACAGGTATGGTGTTTTAACGGCACTGCGCTTTATGTTGAGCATAATAGTAATTTTTATAATACAAAATGGGAAAAGCAAAAATTTGGGTATAAAATAGCACCTTATAATGAAGAAGCAAGACCTGAGCGTTTAGATGAAATTATTGAAATGGCGCAAAAACTTGCGCAAGGGTTTGATTTTGTCAGGGTTGATTTTGCTATTGACGGCAGTGATATTCATGTTTTAGAGATGACATTTACTCCTGGCAGTGCAATTATTCCTTTTGCCGATATTAAATATGATTTAGAGCTGGGCGAAATGCTTAATCTTTCTTCTAATGGAGTATGTTATGGAGGAAAGTAAAAAAATAAATGTACTTTTATACGATACAGGGTCTTTAGGCAACTCTTTAATAAGAAATTTTTGCAAATCAAAACTGCTCTCCCATATTTATTTACTCAATTGCGACAGTGATTATAAAGAAAAAGTTGTTTTTACAGGGTATGGAAAAACAACAAAAATTGGCGAGCATAAAAAATTTATTAAAGAAAATAATATTGATTTTGTTATAGTCAATAGTGAAAATTACTTATATGGCGGGATTATAGACATGTATAAAAAAATAATAAAACTGCCCGCCATAGGCGCTATAAAGCAGTGGTTTTTTTTAGAAGCTTCTAAAAGCTTTTGCAAAAATTTTATGGTTCAAAATGATATAAAAACACCTGAATATACAATAATATATAATGAAAACTTGGTTGATGACTATATAAAAAAGTTTGGATTACCTATTGTAATTAAAGATAATAATCTTAAATCTGGCTTTGGCTCTTATATTTGCTATACAAAATGGGAGTGCAAAAAAAGAGTAAAGGAGCTATTGAAAAAAACAAAGGATAATCCTTTTCCTTTTTGTATAGTGGAAAAGTTTGTAAAAGGAAGTGAAATAAGCGTTCATTTTGCTTGGGACGGGAATGAGTTGTTAGCGTTTCTTCCAGTTAAAGATTTTAAACCGTTTAAAGGGAAAGGAAAGGTTTTAAATACAGGCGGAATGGGTTCTTTTGCACCTGCTTTTTTAAGTGAACGGCAAAAAGTAATGCTGGAAAATTATATAAATAAGCTTAAAGATTTATTTACAACCCTAAAACCCGATTTTACAGGGATTTTTGTTGTTAATTTATTATTTACAGATGATGAACTTTATACGTTAGAGTTTAATATGCGACCAGGGATTACTGAATTTGAAACTCTTATTGAACTTTTTGATTTCGATTTGCTTGAATTTTTTTATAACCTTGCTACTCATCAGCTTAATAAATGCAAAATAAAATATAAAGAGAATTTATATTCTGGCTGTATAACAGTTGTTGATAAGAGTTTTTATAAACAAAAAGACAAAATTATAAAGCTCCCTTTAAAAAAACTTTTGCCTGCAAATGAAAATAAGCTGTTAATTAATAAACATTTTGGTCCTCCTGATGTAAAAGGAAATGTATTAGTTAATAAAAAAGATAAATTTTATACAGTTGTAAATACTGATTTTAATAATCCATTTAATGGTATTTATGCTTATTTAAAAAATGTTAATTGTGCAAATGTGTATTACAGAAAAGATATAGGAGAAATTTATGCAGAATAACGAACCTCAATCCCCCCCCCATAACGATTTAGGTAATCTTGACAGACTTACAAGCCAGCAGATAAATGAACTTTATGATGATATTTATATTGACTCATTCCAAAATGACAGGATTGTAAGTAAATGTATGCACCTGCCTGACGGTAGCTGTGGCTATGTGTTCTAATAGCAAGGAGAATATAATAAATTAAAAAATCTCCTTGTTAAAAAGTAAATATTTAATAAGGAGATAATTTTATGAAAAACTTTTCTGACAACTTTTTCGGCAGTAACAGTGAAAACATAGATACTGTTACATCTTCTAATGCCGTTCCCCCCCCCATAATGATTTAGACAATCTTGACAGCCTCACAAGCCAGCAGATAAATGAACTTTATGATGATGTTTATATTGACTCATTCCAAAATGACAGGATTGCAAGAAAGTGTTTAGCAAGTGATACTACATGCTCCCCTGGGGGTAAGTAAGCAAGGAGAACATAACAAATTAAAAAGTCTCCTTGTTAATAAGTAAAAAATTTAATAAGGAGATAATTTTATGAAAAACTTTTTTGAAAACTTTTTCAATAGCGGTAATGATGTAAAAATTGCAGATGCTTCAAGCGCAGTGACATCAAACCCTGATTTAGACAACCTTGATAATCTTACTGATGAACAAATAAACGAACTTTATGATGATGTTTATATTGACTCATTTAAAGACCCAACAATAGCAGTTAAAAATAATGAATGTCCTCCTGGTAAACCATGTGTAAAGCTGTGATTGACAATAAATATTCAAAGTATAAAATAAATTAAGGTATATTGTAGATAAGTATTTATATACTATGAATAGTCATAAAAAAATAAACGTTATTTTATACGGAGCTGGAACGCTAAATTGCTCTTTAATTAGGCATTTTTCTGACTCGGAGCTTTTGGGCAGAATATTTGTATTAAATTCAGAAGTGAAAGATAATGGAAAAGTAACTTCAATAGGCAATGCTGCCAAAACAAAAATCGGCGAGCATAAAAAGTTTGTTAAAGAAAATAATATTGATTTTGCTATAATTAACAGTGAAATATATTTGTTAAACGGAATTATAGATTTTTACCAAAAAATCGTAAAATTGCCTGCTGTAGGTGCTTCAAAAAAATGGTTTTGTCTTGAATTTTCTAAAAAATACGGTAAGGAATTTATGTCAGAAAATGGCATAAAAACGTCAGATTATACTACTGTCAACGATTTTAACCAACTTGATGAAGCTATAGAAAAATATGGATTTCCCATTGTGATTAAAAATAATTTTATGGAGGCGGGTTTTGGCTCTCATATTTGTTACACAAGAGAGGAATGTATAAAAAGTATAAAGTCAATAATAAAATTATATAAAAAGGTTCCACTTCCAATTTGTTTAGCAGAAAAGTTCGTAAAAGGAAGTGAAATAAGCGTGCATTATGCTTGGGACGGGAATGTACTTTTGCCGTTTATACCAGTTAAAGATTTTAAACCGTTTAAAGGAAAAGGCAAGGTCGTAAATACGGGCGGAATGGGTTCTTATACCCCTGTTTATTTGAATGAACGGCAAAAAATAATGCTGGAAAAATATACAAATAAGCTTAAAGATGTATTTAAAAAAACAAAACCTGATTTTACAGGGATTTTTGTTGTTAATTTACTATTTACAGACGATGAAGTTTATACCTTAGAGTTTAATATGCGCCCAGGAATTACTGAATTTGAAACACTTATTGAGCTTTGTGATTTTGATTTGCTTGAATTTTATTATAATCTTTCTACTCATCAGCTTGATAAATGTAAGATAAAGTACAAAGAAAATTTATACTCTGGCTGTATAACGGTTGTTGATAAGGGGTTTGAAAAGCAAGAAAAAAAAGAAGTAAAAATGTCTTTAAAAAAATTACTACCCGTCAATGATAATAATGTATTAATTAATACAAATTTCGAAAATCCTAAAAATAAGGCTTATATGCTTTTACCTAAAAACAATAAATTTTATACAGTTGTTAATACAGATAAAAAAAATCCGTTTAAGAATATTTATGCTTATTTAAAAAAAGTTGATTGCCCTAATGTGTACTACAGAAAAGATATAGGTAAAATATTTAAAAATTCTTTGCAAGAAAAAAATTAAGCTTAGTTATCATTTTTTATTTTCATAAATAAAGCAGCAGGAATTAAAATAAATGCCAGCATAGCTACTATTGCAAAAGTATCAACATAAGCAAATAATGTTGATTGAGTTACCATTTGTTTATATGCGTAAGCATTAGCTTTATTTATGGCAAAAGAGCTTGAAGCGCCTTGAATAAATGTGTTTGTCCACGCTGCCATTTTGTTTTGAAATATCAAACTGTAATTTGAAAGATTGTCGACTAAATATCCCTGATGAATTTGAGAGTGCCTTGCAACAAGAGTAGAGGACATTGAAACAATAAAAGCAACACCTACAGTTTTGCAAAAATTATGCAAACTTGCCCCGTCTGCAAGATATTCCTTTGGCAGTGTACCTAATGCTAGTGCTGATATTGGGATAAAGGTTAAAATTACGCCAATTCCCAAAAGAAAGTTTGGGATTGATACGTATAAAAAGGATACACTTAAATTCACGTTTGTATAAACAAAAGTGGCAAGTCCTAAAAAGAAAAAGCCTATTGCTATTAGTATTCTGCTGTCATAAATTTTCATTAACTTAGGAATAACGGCAAGCATAATTAAGCATGAAATAACTCTTGGCGCCATTGTATATCCGCTTAAAAGCGCAGTATAACCTATAACATTCTGTAAAAATTGAGGCGCTAAATACATAGTAGTGAATACTACCATACTTACTGCCGTTGAAATTATTGTTCCGATTAAAAAATTTCTGTCCTTAAATAATTTTAATTGTATAAAAGAATTTTTGTTTTCAATTTCCCAAATAATTAAAAAAACTAAAACAAAAAGTGAAAAAATAGAAAGCCAGCATATCCAAGCACAATCAAACCAGTTATACTGCTGCCCTTTATCAAGAACTATCTGCATTGAAAGAAGCCACAGTACAAGAGCTA
>CANQRT010000086.1 GCA_947626325.1 Candidatus Gastranaerophilales bacterium
GCTGAATCATAAGTATTTACATTAAGATTTAATGCTTTATTATGATAATCTATACATTTATCAATATCAGTATAATAATACGTATGAGCTAATCTGCCAAAGACACTTGCCTGACCTTCAGGATATAATTTTAGATACTCCTCATAATAATAAGCAGATTTTTCATAATCTTCTTTATTATAATAGGCATTCGCAAGTTTTATATATAAACCAGCCAAATCTACCGAAGAAATCTTATTTGCATAAAGGCTTAAAATTAACCTGTATATTTTAATTTCTTCTTTGTAATTTTTTTCATTATTATATTTTTGACCTTTATCAATTAACTCTAAATATGAACTTTTATTGTCATTAATCAAAATATTTATACCTTTACTTTAATGTATATTCATCTTCCTGCTTAAGTTTTCTATTCATAAGTTTATTTAAAACTTCATTAGGAGTGATATCAGTATAAACAGCCTCATAAATAGCGGAAGAAACAGGAACTTCAAGATTGAGTTTATCAGCCAGCTCGCATAACGCTTTAGAGGTTTTTACACCCTCTGCAACAGAACCGAGTTCATTTAATATATCATCAATTTTTTTGCCCTGCCCTAGCATTGAGCCTACGGTAAAGTTTCTGCTGAAAGGGCTTGAACAAGTTGCAATTAAATCACCCATGCCTGACAACCCGTATAATGTTGATGGATTAGCACCTAATGCCATACTTACTCTAACTATTTCTGCCATACCTCTTGTTAAAAGCGAGCCTCTGCAATTATCTCCAAGCTTCATTGCATCTGCAAAACCTGAAGCTATTGCTATTACATTTTTTAAGCTCCCGCCTAATTCAACTCCAATAACATCAGAGTTTGTATATAACCTGAATTTAGAAGCCACGCTTAAATGTTTTTGAACATACTCAGCAGCATTCATATCCTCGCTTGCAACAGAAGCCGCAGTTGGACATCCATTCAATATTTCTTTTGCAAGTGTAGGCCCTGAAAGTATTACTAATTTTGAATTAGGTAATTCATCTTTTATTACCTCAGACATTCTTTTTAATGACGGAAGTTCTAAGCCTTTTGAAAGATTTACAAGAATTTGATTATCTTTTAATCCTGCTTCTCTTAACTGTTTACAAACAGGTCTTATACCAGAGGTTGCAACAACAAGCAGAATAATTTCGGCCCCTTCTATTGCTTCTTTTAAGTTATCGGTTATTTGAACCTTATTGTCAAGTTGAACAGTCAACGGTTTTGTTGTTCTTTTATATGTTCTGAGCTCATCTGTTATATCTTCCTTTCTGCCCCAAACACTAATCTGCTCAAAATTATTATTTAACAACCACGCAAGAGTTAAACCCCAGCACCCTGGGCCTAAAACAGTTAATTTCATACTCTGCCTCCTAATTCAACAAACACTTTTCTTGCTTCTCTATCATCAAAATGAATAGTTTCATTTTTTAATATTTGATAATCTTCATGTCCTTTTCCAGCAATAACAATTACATCATCAGACTTTGATATTGTTTTTAAAAATTTAATAGCTTCACGTCTATCTGGTTCTACAAATATTCTTTTTGTATCTACCGTTTTTATTCCTGTCATTATATCAGATATTATTAACTGGGGGTCTTCACTTCTAGGATTATCCGATGTTACAACTACTTTATCAGCCAATTCATCTGCAATTTTTCCCATTTTAGGACGCTTTGTAGTATCTCTATCTCCTCCGCAACCAAACAAACATATTAACTCTGAAGTCTTAGGAGTTAATTCTCTTGCAGCTTTTAATACATTTTCAAGTCCGTCGGGAGTATGAGCGTAATCTACTATAACCATTGGTTTTTTATTAACTATTTCAAATCGGCCAGCTACGCTCTTTGTATTTTCAAGTGCTTTTATTATTACTTTAAAATCAATATTCATTGCAAGCCCAGCAGAAAATGCTGCTAAAGCATTATAAACACTAAACATACCATTTAAATGCAAATTCATTCTTTCCCGCTTGCCCTGAAAATTTAAAGTTAATTTTGCGCCGTCAACGCTAAACTCTATTTCTTCTGCTTTAACATCAGCATCTTTTTTAACACCGTAGGTTACTACTTTTACTCCAGCGGGTATTATATTTAGAAAATCTTTAGCATATTCATCATCAGCGTTTATAACTGCAAATGCTCCTTGTTTTAAATTCTCAAATAAAAGAGCCTTTGCCTTAAAGTAATTTCTCATTGTAATATGATAATCTAAATGGTCTTGAGTTAAATTTGTAAATACTGTACCGTCAAAATCACAGCACCCGACTCTATTTTGTTCAAGCGAATGAGAACTAACCTCCATTACAACATTTTCAATACCGTTATCTGCCATTAAACGGATATCTCTTTGCAATTCTGGAGGCTGAGGAGTTGTATGTTTTGCCTCATGATAGCTGTCAGCACTTGACATTTTATAACCCAAAGTACCGATAAGAGCACATTTTTCATTATTTTCTTCCAGTATTCTTTGAATTAAATGTGTTACCGTTGTTTTTCCATTTGTACCAGTTACACCAACTAAATTTATTTTTTTTGAAGGTTCATTATAAAAAGCTGCGGCAATATCAGCCATAGTTCTTTTTGTATCATTTACTAGTATTTGAGGTACATTTAACGGTAATACTTCCTCGCAAAATATTGCTTTTGCTCCGTTATCAACAGCATTTTGAGCATAATTATGACCGTCAGAAGCTTCACCTCTTATACAAATAAATAAGTCACCATTTTTTACGGTTTTAGAGTTATAAGATAATCCCGTTATTTCAACATTTTCAAAATTTTGAGTTTTATAATTTTTTAAGAGTCTTAATAATTCATTTAACTGCATATCATTTACCTTTTTAACTATTTTCCAATATTTTTATCTGGCGGAATATTTAAAATTCTCGCACACTGATTAGCAACTTCTTTAAACACAGGGCCTGCAACAGTATTACCCCAAATGCCAAAAGTTGAAGGCACATCCACAACAACATAAACAAGAATTTGAGGGTTATTAGAAGGCAGATACCCGACAACAGATGTATATAAGGAGTTTGAGTATCCTTTTGAATGTTCTTTTGGTTTTTTAGAAGTCCCAGTTTTACCTGCTACACTGTATTTTTCAAGATTAATAACAGATTTTGAGCTTGCAACACTTTGCGCCAAAAGCTGAGTTACAGTTTTTGCCGTTTCAGGGCTAATAACTTGAACTCTTTTTATTTTTTCTACTTCTTCTTCAGGCGAATATTTAATAACATGAGGAGTAACCCTTACCCCGCCGTTTGCTAAAGCACTAACTGCACTAATCATTTGAATAGAAGTAACTGAAGCGCCATAACCATAGCCCATAGTTGCTTGTCTTGCTTTATCCCATTGAAAAGGTTTAGGCAAAAGTCCAGAAGATTCACCATTTAAATCAATACCTGTTTTTTTACCTATGCCGAATTTTGATAATATATTATAAAATTCAGCAGGAGTCATCATTAAAGCTATATTAGCGCTTCCTACGTTGCTTGAATGTTCTAAAAGTGAAATAAGATTAATCATGCCAGGATATGGACGTTTATTATAATCATAATTAGTTATAGTCCAGTTTCCAAGCTGCATTTTACCAGTATCTAATACTCTAGAGGCAGCATTTATTTTACCGCTTTCAATCCCAGCTGAAACAGTCAGTGTCTTAAATGTAGAACCTGGCGGATATACATCAGATAAAGTCCAATTTTTAAGTCTGATAGCTTCAGTTTTTTTATAATCATTTGGATTGTATCTTGGATATACCGCATAACCCAATATTTCTCCATTTTTAGGGTTCATAACAATAACAGCCCCGCGGGAAGCATTTTTTTCGTGAACCATATTTAAAAGCTCACGCTCACATACATGCTGTATTGCAGAATCTATTGTTAACATTACCGTTTTGCCAACCTGAGGAGTTGCAGCTAATATAGGGTCTGTTCCTGCCTCATATATAATATCCCCGCGCGGGGTTCTTTGAACCTTTACCTTGTTTTCCACATCTTCAAGTTTTTCTTTTGCAGTTAATTCAACACCTGAAGCTGTATCGGCATCTGGATTATAATATCCTAATATATGTGCTGCTAGTTCATCTTGGGGATAAACGCGCTCATTTTTCTTATCAAGACTTATTTCTCTTAAACCTAATTTTTTAATTTTTTCAGCAGTGAGTCTATCTACATCCTTTTTAAGTAAAATTACCGTAGCACCTTTATTTATTGATTTTACTATTGTTTTTTTATCAGTACCGATTAAAGGCGACAATAAATCAGCTAATTCTTCGGGGGTATGGTCAAAATATTCTCTATGAGCGTATAAATTAAACGAGGTTTTATCACTTGCAAGTCTAACTCCGTTTCTATCTACTATTTGCCCGCGCATTATAAAGTTTTTACTGTATCTTTGGCTTTTTGCTTTAGCCTTATAATGTCTTATATCAACTATTTGAAGCAAAAATAAATACAATACAGCAGCGGCAAAAAAGCCCAAAAGTATTATATGAGCAGTTTTAATGCGTTTTTCAACTTGCTTTAATTTTTTTTCCTTAGCGTTTAATTCCATGGTTCAAATCCCTATAAACAGGGTATCACATTATACGCTTAGAGAAAACTTGTTAACTAAATTTAATATCCAATTGACCATTTGTAATTAATAGGCATAGCCTGCGGTTTAGGAGCTTGTGCTATATTAACTGCAGGAATTTCTATTACTTTTTTTGCCGTATCTAATAAGGTTTTATTATGTATGTACTCGTCAACTTTTTCAAAGGAGTGCATATTATCAATTTTATTTTGTAATTCTATATTTTCATTGCTTAAAGTAACTATTTCATGCCCTAAGTTATTCATAGTTTTTTCTCTATCGGAAACAAAATAATAACTTACAAGAGATAACATAACCAAACCTATAAGAAATACAGTTAAAATTTTGTTTAATTTTTCTACAGGGGTTTTGCGAGTAATATATTTAGGGAACCTTCCATAAATAACAGGATTAGATACAGGACTAACAGTTTTTTGTCCGTACATATACATTTTATTTGCATATTTTATTGTACTTCCCGTCAATGAATTATATCTCCCCTGATATTACTTATTTATTCTTCTAGCCGCTCTAAGCTTTGCTGATCTTGATGGCGGATTGTTTCGTATCTCCTCCGCGCTTGCAGTTATTGGTTTTTTATTTATGAGTTCTAATAACGGTTTATTATATTGCGGTTGTATAGCGTAAATATACTCATTACTGCCGTCTTGCGGAGTCACCCATTCACGTGAATAGTATTTAAAAAATTGTTTTACTATTCTGTCCTCCAGCGAATGGAATGTGACTACTGATAGTATAGCACCATTTGATAATAATGTAAGCACTTCATTTAATGTATTTTTCAAATTGTTAAGTTCATGATTAACTTCTATTCTGATTGCTTGAAATACACGAGTAGCAGGATGAATTTTTGATTTTATTCTTGGAGTTGCCTCAAGTATAATATCCACAAGGTCTTTAGTTGTTTCAATGTTTTTTAATCTGCGTTTTTCAACTATCTTTTTAGCAATTCTTTTTGAAAAACGTTCTTCGCCGTATTCACTGAAAATACGGACTAAATCATCCTCTTTGTAATCATTAATTACATCATAAGCAGAAAAATCGGCCCTTTGGTTAAATCGCATGTCTAATTTTGAATTGCTTAAAAAACTGAAACCCCTCTCTTTAGAAGTCAATTGAGGACTTGACGCACCCAAATCAAAAATTATTCCGCCTGTTATTTCATTTATGTTATTTTCTTCTAAATATTTCTTAATATTTGTATAGGATTCGTTAACAATCGTTAAGTTTTTGTAACCTTTTAATTTTTCTCGTGAAAAATTAATTGCAGCTTCGTCTACATCAAAAGAAATTAAGTGTCCATTTGGTGATATTTGTTTTAATATTAATTCGCTGTAACTGCCGCCGCCTAAAGTAGCATCTATATATAGCTTACCATTAGTGCACTCTAGTGCACCTACTGCTTCATTTAACATTACGGGGTAGTGTTTATATTCTTCCATTCCTCTTGCCAAGATTAATTTATTTCTGCTAGTTTTTCTAATTTTAATTTTTGGTCATGAGCCATTAATAAGCCGATTAATTCATCCAAATCTCCATCAATGACAGTCCATACATTTAAATTTTGACCAATTCTATGGTCTGTCAAACGTCCTTGCGGAAAATTATATGTTCTAATACGTTCAGACCTATCACCTGTTCCAACTTGAGAACGTCTTAAGTCTGTAACTTCTTTCATTTGTTTTTGAACCTCCAAATCATAAAGTTTTGCTTTTAAAATTTGAAGCGCACGTTCTTTATTTTGAAGCTGTGAGCGTTCTTCTGTACAGAATATCATTATTCCAGTTGGTTTATGGAAAACTCTTGCAGCTGTTTCAACTTTATTAACATTCTGACCGCCAGCACCGCCTGAACGTGCTGTTGTTATTTCTATATCATTCATATTTAATTCAATTTCAACATCATCTACTTCAGGCATTACGGC
>CANQRT010000087.1 GCA_947626325.1 Candidatus Gastranaerophilales bacterium
CTTATGGATATGGTGCATTATTAACATCTACTCAAGAACCAGGGTATAAATTATCAAAAAAATTAAAAAGACCCGTATATAATTTTTCAAGTTCTGGTCAAAGTCCACAATTCCCAATAATGCGTATTCGCTCACATGAAATAGATGACATTATCAAAAAAAGTGATTACGTTATATATGTATTAATAGGAGAACATGTATGGAGAATTCATACTAACTCTAACGGATTTCCAACACAGTTTGTTTGGCCAAAGTATAATGTAAAAAAGACAAAAAATAATACACAGTTAATTTTACATAAATCATATCTGCCAATAATTGAAGGTTCTTATTTATATAAATACATTCAAAAAAATTGGTATGCGAAGATACTTACACGCTTAAATAATAAATATGTTCAAGATTATATGTTTGATAATCTAAAATTACATCTTTTAACAATTCAAAAAGAAATGCAGGAAATAAACCCGAATATAAAAATGATTGTAATATCATTCCATGATGAACAAGAAACATATTTAATCACACATTCACCAAGATGGAAAGAACTTGAAAAAGAAAATATCATGTTTGTTGAAGTGGAAGATTATATTAAGGATATAGAAAGAAAGTGGGACCAATATCATATTCCTAATGACGGACATCCTAATGAAAGGTGCTGGACAGAAATTACAAATTTAATTACTGACAAATTAAAACTTTTACAATAATATTGTTATAAGTACGGAGAAAAAAAAGTTGAGATATATAAGTTGTTCAAACATACAAAACGGATTAAGGTTTGAGTACAATTCAATAAAACTATGCTGTTTTATGGGGAATAATACCCCCGAGCCTTTATTTATAAAAAAAGACTACTGGGGTGAAAAATTAAATTGGAATGAACTCCTTTCCAATATTAATGAAATCAGAGAAAACTTTAAAAAAGGAATAATTGACAGCCATTGCACAGGCTGTTTTGCATTGACCGAACAAGACTGGGATGATAATACAAAATTTAAATGGATACAAATAGCACACTGGTCAGAATGCAACTGCAATTGCACATATTGCTACAGACTTCAATCAGACTTTGAAAAACCAAAAAAACGCTATAAAATAATGCCTATAATAAAAGAGCTGGATAAAATGGGGTTAATAGATTATTCGGGAGAACTAGCATACTCTGGAGGCGAGCCTGCAAGTTTAAGAGAATTTGATGATATAACAAACTTTTTTATTAAAAAAGGCGAAAAAAATATCATGGTTCATACTAATGCCATAAAACCTGTAAAATCCGTTTTAAAAGGGCTTAAAACTGATACATTATCAGTAACTGCAAGTGTAGATTGCGGGGACAGGCAAAAATTTAAACAAATAAAACAGGTTGACGCTTATAATAAGGTCATGGATACTTTAAAAAAATACGTAAAAGCCCAAGGCAGTAATAAGAAAATGGTGCGCTCCAAATATATAATTATTCCGAAAGTAAATGACACAAAAGAAGATGTTGATAAATGGCTTGATGAAACTCAAAGAGTGGGCATTCAACAAGTAATAATTGATTTTGAAGCTGATTGGCTTGCAAGAAATTCAAATAACATACCCGCTTATATTGATGATTTGTATGATTATATTGTTTCTACAGTAAAACAGCGCGGATTAGATATTCAATTCTACGGTGTTGCAAATCAATACAGAACTTTAAAAGGGAAGGATTTAGATGTAGGAATAGGCTTACATCAAGGAGAATAGAACTAAAAACATAATTTTAATTAAAAAATCGGCACATTAGAAATGTGCCGATAAAATTTAGTAAAACTATTTTATTTTTTTTAGTTCTTTAGCAATCAGGGGGGTTAAAACATTCCAAACCTTTTCATTCGGATGTTTATTTTGTTCTGTTTTATATTCATCTGTTGCTAAGTCAACGTTAATTGATTTACTAATATCAGCAATATGTATAACTGAAATATTTTCATTTTTCATTAACTTATTAAATTCACGGGTATTTTGTTCTAAATCCCAAAAAATTAATACAACAAGTTTAATATTAGGATTAATTGCTTTTAACTCATTATTTAATTTTATAAAGTGCTGAGCTGTATATTTTGTTAGTAAATTACCCTTATTAAAATATTTATGTTGAATATATATTTTAGTCAAAAGTCTGTTTAAAGTATTTCCTGTTAATGAAGGGAATTTAGAATTTCTTAAAACTAACTCTCCATTTTTTTCTTCATAAATAGGATATAAATTTTTTGCATATAAAAATGTCGGACTAAAATAGTTTCTATCAGGGTATACTTTTAATCTAACTGAATCGTTTAAAGTCGGTAAAATATAAATTGCGATATTACTCTTTTTTATAATATCATCCATTTGACCGCTTTGTACTGCCATAATAGTATGCTGTATAAAGCCGCCGCCCATTCCTTTATTATAAACAGGAACTTTTAAATAATCTGATAATTTTTTTTCAAATGTTTGATCATCACTTAAATCCACACCTTCAGCATATCCACAGCCAAAAACTACTATTGATTTTTTGTTTTTATAATTCAGTCCGCTTGGATTTCTATATTTAAAATTCAACATATTTTCAGGGGTAATATTTTTTCTAATTAAAGCCGAAACTTGAGTTTTATCAATATTATTTGTATTAATTAAATACAAAAACAATCCGTAATTAATTAAAAGTACAATTACAATTAAAGAAATAACAATTTTTAAAGTATTTAAAATCTTCTTTTTCATAATATTTTACCTCTTATCTATAATATAATTATTTTACTACCAAAACTTATTTTTAATATAAGTATAAAAAGAATTTTTTTTCAAGCTTGTAAAATATTCCCAGCCTTGAATTACAACATCTTTTGCACTCATAAATTCTTTTGAATGAACAATTTTAACAAGGTCATTATATTTTGGATGATGTCTATCTTGAATATTAATTTTTTTATAGAGTTTTTCTAAGTCTCTTGAGCAGTCCAGACCAAGAAATCTTATATTAGCGCCGATTTCACGGGCGAATTTAATCATCAAAGGCATTTCTTTATAATTTATGCTTGTAACTGTAAAGTGCAGTTCAAATCTTTCCATCAGCCCTGATTTTTTCAGCGTTGAAAGATAATAAAGATTTTCAATGACTTTTTTATAATTTCCGCCCTTAACTATCTTATTGTATGTTTCTTCTTTAAAAGCGTGCAAAGAAACTGTTATCATTGAAATTTTGTTTATAAGGTTTAATTGCTCAATATTTTCTTTTGTGCATTGTATACCATTTGTAATTATTTCAAACTTTATGTTAGGAAAGTTAAGCGCAATATTTTTAATTAAATCTCTTGAAATTTTGCTTGCAAAGACCTCGCCTACGGCATTTGTCTTAACATATTTAGCGTTTTTTAACCACGGAGTAAGTATTTCAAGCAGTTTATCTTCTTTATCTTTAGGAATAAGATTAGGATTAACCTTGTAATTTTCTGCTCTGCAAAAAATACATTTAACATCACAAAACTCATCTAAACCTAAAAGTATACGCTCTGGCGGAGCGGAAACAAGTTTAGGTTCAACATCATTTATTTCCTGCAAGATTTCTAAATTTTGACATCCTGGGCAAAGCGAGAAATCATTATCATAAAGTTTTTGTCTAAACTCCCTAGCTCGTTCCCCGTTCCAAATCTCATCATAAGACTCTTCAAAAATATTGCCGAATGAATATCCCCTAATCCAGCCGCAACTGCAAGGATAGACATTACCAAACGGCATTATTTCAGCTAAAATATATGGATTGGGGCAATATATATGTTTATCTGCCATATTACCTGCCGTTATCAATATATCTTATCACTTCGGTGTAACCACAGGTAGTAAGAATTTCTCTGTATGAAAGGTTGCATTTGTGTTCGTGAGCATATTTTACGACCAACTCAATATATTCTTTAACATTATCAGGGCAGTATTTATTTTTTTCATACCAGTGATGTTCAAGCTCTAATTGAAGATTAGTAATTCCTAAATCTTCAACTATTTTAAGCCAGCTTTGAATTTCCTCTAAAGTATCATTATATCCAGGAATAAAAATAAACTTTAAACCTATTAAACTGTTACGAATAGGGTCTAAGCCTTTTTGATATTTTTTAATATTTTTAATAACCTTTTTAAAGCAATCAACATTTTTAATTTTTTTATAAGTTTCTCTTGTGCCTGCATCAAGCGATATTGTAGGCGCTGAGCGTTTTAACTCTATAGCTTTTCTAATCCACTTGGAATAATCAACAGCCGCAGTATTTATCATAATAAAAATGTTTGTTTTTTCTAAGAAAAATTTCATTAAATCGGGGAACTCTTTTAAAACAGTAGGTTCACCGCCTGTTATATTAACATTACCTTCATAACTTAACATGTTATTTTTAAGCGCATCTTTTAAAACAGGGAGTATTTTCCACGGTTTCATTTTATTAAGCTCTTTTTTACGCTCATGAGTATGGCAATAAATACAATCAAGCGGGCAGTTTTCCCAGTGATTAATAAGAATATATTTTAACTGCATATCACCAGACCAGTCTTTAACTTTCAAGCTCGGACAGCCTTGGCAGATTGGCGGAATATCATTCTTAGCAAATCTGTCACGGTATTCTTGTTTTATTTGCCTAATTTTATCCCAATCAAACAATTCTCCTTTATAATCTTCTATTATTTTTATTGCTTCAAATTTCATGCACATTGAATATGAGCACAAAACCGCTGCATCATATATAAAACACATTCCGTTTTCAACAAATTCACATGATAAATACGCCATAACATTCCTCGTAAATTCTTATAAAAATATTATATTATAAACTAATTATAAATGTAGTTTTTTTATAATTTTGGGTGTCGCTTCCTTCCAATATAATGCACTGGGATGTCTATCAGGTAAAAGATATTTTAATTCATTTGGATTAATTCCCATATCATTATTAGATATAATAATGAAACCATTTTCTTCTAATTTCCTAACTATATCTGGTGTATATGGCTCGTCATAAAAGAATATTACAAATTTTGTATTTGGAAGGTGTTTATTAAGTTCTTTCTTTGATTCCATCAAATAATCAAACATAATTTTATCCAAATAAGATTGACAAAATTTTTTATTTTCTATTAGTGGAATAATAATGTCATGAATTATAAAATGATGTATTATAATTTTTGAATTAAAAATACTTCTATTTTTTAATACAAATTCCCCGTTTTTTTTGTGTTTATAAAATACTAAATAGCAGGGCATGTTATACAATGCATCTGAGGTAACAATTCTTGTATAATGTCCTCTAAAAAAAGTGTAAATTACATATTGCGGGGGGGGGGATTTTGAAGTTATGATATTATAAAATTCATCTTGCTGTAGTTGATAAAGCATGTGTTGAACACCCCAGCCCCCTAAGGCTCTGTTATAAATAGGACGCTTTGTCAGCTTACCCAGTTGATATGAGAATGTTTCATTATCTTTTAAATTTGTTCCCCATACAAAAGAACAGCCGAATAAAATTATTGAAGGTTTTGAGGAAGTTTTATTTTCTATTCTTCTATACCAATTATTTTTATCATTGATAAGAATATCATAAGTATTTTTACGACTAACATCTTGTGATATAAAATTTTTATATTGGGTTAAAATTGAGCGAAAATCATTAAAATTATTGTTATTTATATCATTTTTAAATGCCCTAAAATATATTAAGAAATTTAATATAAACAATAATAAAAATATTATAAGAATATTAGTGATAAAAATGCTAAAATATTTTACTATTTTATTTGGTTTATCAATTGGTTTTAAATTAAGCATTGTATCATTAATTGTGCATTTACCAGAGCGGAATATTGGGTTTTTCATAACTTTCACAAAATCGTTATATTTAGGATGATTTTCATTTAATATGTTGAGTTCATTAAAAACATCTTCATTTGTTTCAAGTTTTAAAAGTTCCAAAAAACCAACTGTAGCACCGAGTTTTTCAGCCATTTTAATATATGCAGGCATTTCACAATAATTGTATGAAGTAACTACAAAATTTAAAATAAATTTATCCAGTTTACCCTTTTGTTTTAGCTGTGACAGGAACTTTAAATTTTCCATAACCTTGTCAAAATCACCATTTTTAACGAGTTTATCATAAGTTGATTTCTTTACGGCATGAAGTGAAACTGTTATTGATAATAATTTATCAATAATCCCGAGTTCTTTTAAATTTTTTTCATCGCATAAAATTCCGTTAGTAATAAGTGAGAATTTAATATTAGGGAACATTTCAGATATGCGTTTTATAAGTTTTCTTGAATGGGGGCTAAATAGAGCCTCACCAACACCTGAAAGGACAACATTTTGCGCATTTTCAAGCATATTTGAAATTATCTCATCCAAGTGTTCATCAAAATAAGATAAATCCTGCTTTTGGTGGCAGCTGCGGCAAAAGGTACATTTCACGTTGCATATAGTATCATAGCAAAATATAAAAGTTTTAGGTTTTTCTACAGTTTCAGA
>CANQRT010000088.1 GCA_947626325.1 Candidatus Gastranaerophilales bacterium
GGTTTAGCCATAGGTAAATTTAAAAATGCAGAAGAACTTATTAAAGCAATGGAAGATACACGGCTTGAAGAAATGTGCGAATATATAAAGCAGGAAGAAAAAAGAGAAAATAATTAAATGCACAGACTAACGTATTTAAATCAACATTTAAAAAAAGGCAAACTAATAAGGTGGCCGTCGCAGTGTTTTCCTCTGCCTGTATATATAGCGCCATGCAGCTGGTACTCATTAAGCGACAATGATAAATATTTTTATGCGAATATGATAATTGAAGCGTTAAATACCTGGGAGAGTGTATCAGCAGGGAAAGTATCTTTTTTCCTTGTAAACACGTTAAATGAATCACAAGTAAATGTAGAGTGGCGCAGAGTTGACAGAAAATCACTTGGTAATTGCACATTTAATTTTGATGCCGAATCAAGATTATATTCTGCCGAAGTATCAATCGGGATATCAGACGGAATAATCCATAGACAATATATGGATGAAAATGAAGTATATCATACAATACTGCATGAAGTAGGTCATGCTTTGGGTTTAGGACACTCAACAAACACAGGCGATATAATGTACACTCCGCACCAATACGGGGTAGTAAACCTGTCTGAGCGTGATATAAATTCAATAAGGTGGTTATACTCGCTCCCTTACGGTACATCAATAGAGAGTCTTAACGCTACATATTCAACCAATTATAATAATATAGATGACATTATAATGCACATAATAACAGGCAAAGCAGAGTCAAATTTTGAAAAAACATTAAAGTCATTAAAATATCCTCAAAGAAATCTTGAGGAGGAACAAAAAAAGCTTGCAGAAATGAAGAAATTTCAAATGTCCATACAAAACGTAAAACTACCAAAGGATATTGCAGACAAATTTAAAAAAAGATAAGTTTTTAGTATAATAAAAAAGAGAGTATACGAACAATCGCGTATAAGTACAGCTTATATGAGGAAAGTCCGAACACCCAAGGGCAGAACGACGGATAACGTCCGCCAAAGGCGACTTTAGGACTAGTGCCACAGAAAAGTAAACAACCTTATATATTAAGGTTCAGGTGCAACGGTAGTGTAAAAGACTACAGGGGGTATTGAGAGATACCTGCCAAGGTAAACTCCGTTCGGGTGCAAGATTGACCAAAGGCTAAGGTGACCCGCCATCTTTGAAAAATCGCTAGATCTGTAAGGTAACTTACAGACCAGACAGATGATTGTTTAAAACAGAATTCGGCTTACGGTATGCTCTCTTTTTATTGCATTCCGTTAGGTCTATCAAGAGATATGCCCATTATTTTAATATAATCGGTAATTTCTTTTATACGTTTTTTGTTTTCTTCAACATCAGGATAACGCTGTCTAATAAGCTCACAAATATCTTTTTTCCCTAATAAATCAGTTTCAGTAGTATCTGATGAACCACTTAACAAATCTTGTTTTCTTTTTTCTGCAAGATTTTCTTTTACTTGCTGATAGTTAAAAGAATCTACTTTTGAATCAGGGTTATTTATGGAAGCAAAAGCGCATTCTAACAAATACCTGGTAACTGCAATTTCAAGTTCTTTAATTCCCTTATAAGCCTTTTGAGAAGCAGATTCACCGCCCAAGTCTATACTTTCATTTTCACCAAGAATACTTAAAATTTGATATTTTCTTTCAATAAGCTTTTTATGGAGTTCAAATCCCAATTGCACTGTAAATGGCAATGATGGGTTATCTGATTTTTTAGAGGGCAAGCCTATCAGCGCATTATAATCTGAATTTTTATGGAGTATTAATGGTATACAAGGATAATCTTTACTATCTGGATTAACATCAATACTATATCTGTTAAATTTATTTACTTTGTACACCTGTACATCTTCAGGTCTTTCTCTAAATTCAAGATAAGGCTTTCCCTGAGCGCCCCTGCCTATAAAGCAATCCTGATTAGGATACCTTCTTGCAATTTCATTTAATAAGAGTGCATCGTTTGATTTAAATGAAGCAGGATAAATATCTTTTTTTTCATCACCAATATCTGTTGCATAATCAACATAAATACCTTTAAATGAAGTATTTTTGCTATGATTTTTGCTTACTTTAGAAGTATATGCTGATGTAAATACAGGCGAAATTTTCATAAGAACTCCTTACTAAATTTATAAAAAACGGAAATTAAAAATTTGCGTAAGAATTAACAGATGTAAAGAAAATTTAACATTCGGTAATAATTTAACAACAAAAAGATTTCTTAATTTTTAAAAACAATGACTTGACGGTATAAAATATGAAAATTCGTTCCTCTTTCGAAAGTAAAATAAATAATAAAACCAGCCAAACATTTAAGGGATTATCTGCCACTACGAAATATGTTCCTAATTGTTTTGCCAAAGCAGCTCAGGTTGCAGAAAAGTACATTTCAACGCCTGAGCAAAAACTCATATTAACATTATCGTCACTGTTATTTTTACCGTTAATAGATTTAAAATTTGCTAACGAGGATAAAAAAATAGATGCAGCTATTAAATCTACCGCCAAGCCTATTGCCTGTGGTTTTACAGGTGTATTAATCAGAAAAGCATTTATTGAATTTGCAAATAAAACCATAAATTTCAATAAGAATAACATCATTAAAAATAACTTTATGCCGCAAGCACTGCAGGAATTAAGCAAACAAGATATGTCAAAAGCAGTAAAAATGCTTGAACAGTACAATACAACACTGGGAACGATTGTTGCAATGCTGTTCATGATATGTTTTTCAAATGCAAAAATTGATGTACCGTTAACAGGTGATTTACAGGATATTATTTCAGGAGTTGTAAAAGGGAACAAAGGCTGGCTTAAATCAATAAATGACGTAAGGAAAAACAGAGTACAAAAAATTAAAAATAAAGCCGACCACAGAAAGCAATTATTTAATAATATCAAATCTAAAGTTACACAAATCTACAACGAAATAAAAGAAGATAGATTTAATAAAAAAGCTGGAGGTGAGGGATAATGCGTACTCCAGCAGAAATATTTAAAAAGAATGTTCTTTCTCCAGCTTACAGAATATATGAAAAAAACTTAAGCGGAAGCGCACTTCATAAAGATTGTCAAAAACTGTCAAGTTTATTATACGGAAAAGGCAGTGATATTGCGCTAGTAATGTTATTATGTAATGCAATATCAATTTTATCAAGCCATATTGCACAAATAAGAGGACTTAAAAAAAGTAATCGAGAGAACAAAGATTATTTAATATCTCAAGAACGTATAGAATTAGGACTAGACTTAGTTTTAACAACAATACCCCCATCCATAATAAATTATAAATTAAAAAGAAAACTCGAAACAGGCGAGATTATAACAAGGAAAACAGAAGCAGAAATTATAAAAATGGCAGAAGAAGCTGGAGTATTGCCAAGTGACATATTAAAAACAAATGCGCCAAAATCATACCGTCAAAATATAAAACAAGCTGCAAATACTTTATTATATAAATTAAAGACCATTACAAAAAGCAAGCCAAAAAAATTGTGGAATTTAATTAAACCAAAAAATATCAATATAGCAGAAGAAACAGTTAAAAATCCTATATTGGAAGAAAAATTACAGCAAGTATACAACAAAGCAGAGTACAAAAATTTTGTTAACAGAATAAGCGGGGCTGCAATTTTAACAACTATAGCTTATACAATTCTTATAAGCAGTATCGTTATGCCGATTATAAAAAACTTGCTTGCAAACTATTCATATAAAAAACAGTTAGAGCGCATGGGCGAAACTCCTGAAAGTATAAAGCGGAAAAAACGC
Organism: Candidatus Gastranaerophilales bacterium; assembly: GCA_947626325.1. Taxonomy (GTDB): domain Bacteria; phylum Cyanobacteriota; class Vampirovibrionia; order Gastranaerophilales; family Gastranaerophilaceae; genus Avigastranaerophilus. The sequence continues at coordinate 3,786 of CANQRT010000088.1, forward strand.
TATAACTCTTTAATAATGCCTGATTTTGAAATAAAAGAAAAAAGCATTTTTGATAATATTGAAAATTTTAACAATACACCTAAACCAAATAAGACTACTTTAAAATTAGATATCCAAAATAAAACCCCTAAGTATAACGGGAACGTATTTGAAAATATAATGGCATTTAAGTCATCAGGATTGAGAATATAGATTTTATATTGTAATATAAAATAAAGTGTCCGTAGCTTAACTGGATAGAGCAAAGATCTCCGAAGTCTTTAGGTGTGGGTTCAATTCCCATCGGGCGCATTTTAATTTTTTTATTGCAAAAAAAATAATTTTATATATAATAAAAGTATGTCAAATATATTTTTTGCTGCTATTGAAAGCCTAAAAAGGCGCAATTTTAGGTTGCCTATTTTTAGGGAAAATTATAATAATCAAATTACACCACGTTTAAGAAATAATGGGGCTGCGGTTTTTGATTACAATTTTATGATGTCGCTTGATGAAAAGGATTATCCTAAATACCTTTGCCAAGCATACTATATTAAAACAGGGCAAAAACTTAATTTAAAACATCCTAAAACTCTTAACGAAAAAATTCAATGGCTTAAAATTTATGACAACAAAGCAATAAAATCAGAATTAACTGATAAAGTTTTGGTTCGCAATTGGGTTAGGGAAAAAATTGGTGATGAATACTTAAAACCTGTCCTTTGGATAGGTGATAAGTTTGATGACATCCCTTTTGACTCCCTGCCCTTTTCTTTTGTCGTTAAATGTAACCACGGCTGTAAGTGGCAATTCATCATTAAAGATAAAGATAAGTTTTTAAACGAAAAAAAACTTTTTAATACAATTAAAATGTATACTGATAACTGGCTTATTCAGTCGTTCTTTGGCTGGAGTGATTTTGAAACTCAGTATTTAAACATTAATCCTAAAATCATTATTGAACCTCTATTTAAAGATTTTGAAGAAGTTGAAGTTTGGTGCTTTAACGGTGAAACTAAAATTATTCAAAAACTTTATTTAGACAATAATAAAACTCGGTTTTACCATACTTTTGATGAAAATCTAAATAACATTAATTTGTCCTTTTTTTCAAAGGAAAAATATTTTGAAACTCAAGCGGATGAGAATTTAAAAAAAGCGGTTGAAATAAGTAAAACGCTTGCTAAAGGGTTTAAGTTTGTCCGCGTTGATTGGATGATGTATCAAAATAAACTTTACTTTGCAGAAATGACTTTTACTCCCTATTCGGGGTTTATTTTCTTTACTGAAAACCATAATGAATTACAAATAAAACTTGGCAAAATGTTAAATTTGAAAGGAGATTAATATGCCTGATAACTTTGATGATAATCAAATAGAAAATATGTCAATTGATGAAATTAATGAACTTTTTGAAAACGCCATTGAAATGCCCTATGTAGAAAATATTGCAGCAAAGGATTATAATCGTTGTGGTGACGTAGGTGTTCATTAAAAAAATGATTATAAAAACGTACCGCTTAAATAACAAAATATTTTTAACAATTATAGAAAATGTTAAAGAAAATTTTTTTTTGTTTTTAAAAATAATAAACTTGTATTTAAAATCAATAAAAATGGTAAAAATTTTGACTACTTTTTTAATAAATTAAAAGATTTTTTGTCTTATTATGGTTTTTTATTTATATTAAAATTTAACCTTAATTATACCTGCAATCAAAATTGTATTCACTGCTGCAACCCTAAAGATATGAACAGTTATTCAATAAACTTTGAGCAGGCTAAAAAAATTATTGATGAAGCTTCTGATTTAGGTGTTTTTGATATTACATTAACAGGCGGTGAATGCACAATTAACAATGATTTTATTAAAATAGCTAAATATATTACCGAAAAAAAGCTTAGATTATCCATTTTAACCAACGCTCAAAAACTGTATGATGATGAAAAATTATTCAATGATTTAATTAATTTGTATCCCGCAGCGATTAAAATAACACTTTTCAGCATGAACCCCCTAATCCACGATAAAATCACAAGGGTTAAGGGCTCGCAACATAAAGCAGTTGAAGTAATTAAAAAACTACGTGCGCATAAAATAACTACTGAAGTAGGTTGTCCTATTCTTGATTGCAACTTTAACGAGTATAAACAAGTTAAGGAATTTGCAGATTCTATAGGGGCTAAGTTTTTACATAGTGCCATGTTTATTAACAATAAAAAAAATAATAATTTTAATACAAAATTAAAAGGTAAAAAACTTATTAATTATTACTTTGAAACTATTGATATTAATAACCTTAGAAAAGAATTTTGCAATAAGGGAAGATTTACCTGCTCAGGCGGAATTGATAGATTAAGCATCGCGCCTAATTTAGATATTCACCCCTGCAATTACTTTAATTATCCGCTTGGTAATTTTAATACTATATCTCTAAAAGAAGTAATAGAAAAAATTGTACCAGAGTTTCAAAAAAAACTTACCTGTAAAAATTTAAAAGACTGCTTTAAACACGAGTATTGCAAATTCTGCATTTATTGCCCTGTTTACACCTGTTACGACGAAGGTTTTTTAAAAAAATCTAAAACTCTTTGCGAGGACGCTAAGGCATACTATAGTGCATACTTAAAACATAAACAGTTGCAAAAATAGATTTTGCGATTTATAATAGAGCTATGAGCAAGTTTTCACGCATGTTTTCAGAATTTTTTAATTCGCCCAAACCCAC
>CANQRT010000089.1 GCA_947626325.1 Candidatus Gastranaerophilales bacterium
TCTATTATTAGGCGTCTAGTTTTTAATCATATCTTTTCCTGCTTCAAATGCTTTTTGCAGGTCAAGGGGGAATTGTTCTTCTTTATTCTTTAATTTTTTATTTTTATCAAAAGTTTCAACCACATATTTGTCATAATCACTAAATTGATAAGTATCATAAGCAAAAATTCTAATTGGTTTTTCAAAAACGGTAGTTATCATAAATTCAGTTTTATCAAACATATCAGGATACATTTGATTTGAAAGAGTTTCTGATACATTCATTGTATAAATCATTGCTGTTTTAATCCTTTTTGGCGCAATGGAAGGATAACCTTCTTTATATTCAAAGAAAGGGAAGGTAAGACGTTCTATAAAACATCTTGTAACCCCTGTGACATCGGAGCAATATATAGGGCTTGCAACAACAAGACCGTCAGCGTGGGCGATTTTATTTAATATTGGAGTTAAACCGTCTGGATAAGCACATCTGCCAAAGTTTTACCGTTTTTTAATTTGCATGCGAAACAGCTCCTGCACCCTTTAAAATCTATGTCATACAAGTTTATAATTTCTACTTCGCCGCCTGCTTCTTTAACTCCGTTAGCAAAACTTTCGCACATTTTTGCAGTATTCCAATTTTTTCTTGGAGAACCGTTTACTATAACAATATTTTTCATTTTTGCTCCTTATTTATCTTATTTTAATTTTAAATATTCCTTATCTTCAACAGGTTCAAGCCAGACATTTTCAGTTTCAATCCCGTCTACTTCAACTGCGATATGAGAAAACCAGCTATCAGGTGCTGCGCCATGCCAGTGCTTAACATTTGGGGGAATATTTATAACATCACCCTGTTTCATTTCGATTGGTTCTTTGCCCCATTCTTGATAGTAGCCTCTGCCGCCGATTGCGATTAGTATTTGACCTCCGCCTGATTTTGCTTTGTGAATATGCCAATTATTTCTGCATTTAGGTTCAAAGGTTACGTTATACATTTTAACCTGACTGGTTGATACGGGCGAAATATAGCTTTGTCCGATGAAATATTGTTTATATGCGTCATTAGGGTTTCCAATCGGAAACATTATGGTCTTTTGATATTCTTCTTTAGTTAACACTGTTGTTCTCTCCTTTTTAATTCCTGCAAATACTAAATTTGCAGATATAAATATAATTGATATTAAAACTATAATTATCTTTTTCATTTTATTTCTTCCTAACTTCCTGTACGGCTTTTAATGCTTCAAAGCTATCAGGGAAACCAATATAAGGCATAATTTGAATAATTGATGCCGTTATTGTTTCAAGTGAGTTACCTGCTTTTAAATTACCTTTTATATGGCTTTTCAGAGTTGCAGTGTTTTTAGTTGTTGTTAAAAGTGCGATTGTTAAAAGTTCTCTTGTTTTAATGTCTAGCCCTTCTCTTGTGTAATAGTCGCCAAAACACACTTCAGTTAGAAATCTTGCTACATCACTTCCCATATTATCAGGCAGATTTTTATAAGCTTCTTTTATCTCGTCGCCATACAGAGGATTTTGTATCTCATATCCTTTTTTAAATCTGTCTTTTTCGTCCGTCGTTGAGGTAGATTTAAGCTCAGACTCAAGCCCTCGTTCTTTTATAACTTCGTTAAAAACAGCTATTGCGTTAAGAGTTTTAGGAAATCCGATAAAAGGAGCACATTGGTAAATTGCTTCTCTAATTTCAATCGGGTTGTTACCTGCATTTAGCGCCCCATTTATATGAGCCTTTAACTGCGGGAGTGTTTGCAAGGCTGTAAGTGTTGTAACAGTTAAAAGTTCCCTTGTTTTAATATCTAAATTTCCGACCTCAAAGACCTCGCCAAAAATATATTTTTGCAAAATGTCCATAAAGTCTTTATCTGCACCTTTGTTATTTTCAAGGCTTATATTAAAAAGTGTTTGAAGATTTTTATTTGCAATATCGCTTCTTGTCATTTTATTCTCCTTTGCTAAAGCTGTTGAGCTTATTGAAAGCATAATTAATAATAAAATAGTAAGTAATTTTTTCATAATCTTAGCTCACCCATTTATTGACACAATATAATAATAATAGTATATTTATTTTGACACTATGTCAATAGATTTTAAAAAGGAAAAATTATGCCAAAAGGTTCAATAGAACTGGTTAATTCAAGGAAAGAAGAAATTTTAAACGCAGCGGAAGAACTGTATCAAACAAAAAGTTTTAAAGATATTACTTTGAATGATATAGCTGAGCTTACTACGTTTAAAAGAACTTCAATTTATAACTACTTTGAAACAAAAGAAGAAATTTTTCTTATTCTTAATAAAAGGCAATACGAGGCTTGGGTAAGTGATTTAGAAAAAATTATTCAAAATAATAAGAATTTATCAAAAGATGAGATTGCCAAAAATATTGCGAAATCTTTAGAAAAAAGAGAAGATATGTTAAGGCTTATGATGAATCATTTTAATATGGAGGCAAACAGCCGCCTTGAGGTGCTGGCGGAGTTTAAAGCTGCATTTGGTAATTCTATGAAAACCCTAAACAGATTGCTTGAAAAATTCTGCCCTGATATGGAGGAAAATGACAGAACAAAATTTATTTATGCTCTGTTTCCTTTTATTTACGGGATTTATCCTTATACAACGGTATCTGATAAGCAAAAAGAAGCTATGGATAAAGCCGATGTCGGATTTATTTACCATAGTGTTTATGAAATAACTTATAACTCAGTTAAAATGCTTTTAAACTAAAAAGGAGAAAATAAATGAAAAATATATTTCTAATTATTTTAGGATTAATTATTATAGTATCAGGGGTTATTTATGCTCTGAACGGTAAATCACAAGCAAAGGAGGATACAAATATGGATAAAAAAGTATTAGTAGCTTATTTTAGTGCAACAGGAACTACAAAGCAGGTTGCTCAAGATTTAGCAGGGGCAATAAATGCTGATATTTATGAAATAAAACCGCAAGTTCCTTATACAAGTGCTGATTTAAACTGGATGGATAAAAATTCAAGAAGTACGCTTGAGATGAATGACCATAACTCCCGTCCTGAAATAGTTAAAGATGATTTTTCAACCGACGGTTATGACACAATATTTTTAGGCTTTCCTATCTGGTGGTATATTGCGCCTACAATAGTTAATACCTTTTTAGAGGCTCACGATTTAACAAATAAAAAGATTATTCTTTTTGCGACATCAGGCGGAAGCGGGTTTGGAAGAACGGTTGATAACTTGCTCAAAAGTGTTTCTTCTTCAACACAAATTAAGGAGGGTAAGTTATTCAATAATCATCCAAGTAAAGAAGAACTTAAAAAATGGGCTGAAGAAGTTTTATAAAAAAGCTAAAGAATAAAAAGCCGATAGTTATAAACTATCGGCTTTTTAAATTATTTATCTACATTTTATTAATAATATCTTTAATATGATATAAGGGGCGATTTTTTACTTCGATTAAAACTTTGCCCAGATATTCACCTATTATTCCCAAAGACATAATTATAATACCCGAGAAAAATGCTATAGTCATTATTATAGAAGTCCAGCCCTGCACTGCAGCGTGTTTAAAATAACTAATTACACCATAAAATAATATTAAAATACTTATAAAAGAAGTGACAGCGCCAATAATGGTAATAAGTCTGAGCGGAAAAATAGAAAAACTTGTAATTCCAGTCCAGGCAAGTTCAAGCAGTTTAAAAAAGGAATATTTTGTTTTTCCTGCAGTCCTTTCTAATCTGTCATAGTATATTTCTGTCGATTTTAAGCCTATATTTTGAACTATACCTCTTAAAAATATTGTTTTTTCTTTATATTCTTTTAATTTTTCAATTGCCAGTCTGCTCATAAGCCTAAATTCAGAATGATTTTCCCGAATTTGTATTCCAATTTTATTCATAAATTTATAAAACATTCCAGCTGTTGTTTTTTTCAAAAAAGAGTCAGTTTCTCTTTTCTTTCTGCAGCCGTAGACAATTTGATAACCTTCTAAATATTTTTTTACCATATCTTTAATTATTAAATGGTTATCTTGCAAATCGGCGTCAATAGTAACAATCATATCTGCATCAACATTATTAATACCAGCAAGCATTGCAATTTGCTGGCCAGAATTACTTGAAAGATTAATTAACATTATCTTTGGGTTGTTTTTACAATATGATTGTATTATTTCTTCAGTTTTATCTATGCTTCCGTCATTAACAAAGCAGATTTTGCTTTGAGGGCTTACTAAATTTTCATTTATTAGATTTTCAATAAGCAAATTAAGTTTTTGAATTGTGTATTCAATAATTTCTTCTTCGTTATAACAAGGCACTATTATTATAAGTTTATTGTCCATTTTCAACTCCAACAACGGCAGAATATTTCACACCTTTTAATGTAACTTTAGCCTCCTTAGGCAAATATTTGATTTCTTTATTTTTTATAATTATATAATTATTTTTCTTTTTTAACTCATTTTTAAGCCATTCTTTATCTTCTAAATTGTGAAAATTAATTGTATTTAAATCAGAATAATATAGAAGCGAGTATCTAAAACCTGTTTTATATGTTGAAATGCTATAATTATTTTCTTTAGCGATTTGCGCAAATTTAATTAAATCATTTTGTCCGAAAGAATAGTCAAGTTTCATTGCAGCAGGAGTAGCAAATCCTAAAATAAGTGACATTAAAATACATTGATATAAAAAAGAATTAAATCTTTCATTTTTAATAATACTTCTAATTAAAATAATTGAGAAAAGTACAAAAAGAATATGCATAACAAGCATACTTGTAACTTTAGTGTGCATAAGATAAGAAGCTACAAAAGGAAATCCCAAACCGCCAATAGCGAGGATTATATTTAAGAACAATAATGCAAATTTTAGGTATTTATCATCTTTTTCAATATAGTTATACCAGATTTGTCCTAGTATTACAGCAAGGAAAGGATAAATAGGAAGAATATAAGTTATCAATTTGCTTTTTGAAATACTAAAGAATAGGAAAATAAATAGCACTGCAATAGTATTTAAAGTTAGTAATTTATCTGATTTTATTTTAATGTTTTTTAACCCTATAAGCATTAATGTGTAGGGAGTTAACCCCCATATAATTGTTACAATATAAAAATACCAAGGGTGATTTCTGTCTATGCTTGCAGAACCTATAAATCTTAAAATATGGTGTTTATAAATATATTCATGGAAAAATAAATGCGGGTATGTCTTAATCATAATAATATGCCAAGGCAAAGCTATTATTAAAAATATAATCAATCCTAAAAGAGAATATTTAAAAGTTTCTTTAAACGATTTAAAAATAATAGAAGAAATAAAAATAATTCCCAAAGGAATAACTATTCCTGGAGTCCTTTAACCATAACCGCAAGTCCCATAAATGCGTAGGTTAAAATCCAAAACCATTTTTTATTTTTATCATCAACAAAGAAAGTAAAGAAATATGATAAAACAGAGCTTACAGAAAAACTTGCCATAACGCTGTCTAAAATAGCAATTTTAGTTAAAAATCCATATTCTAAGGTAGTCAATAAAATTAATGAAGTAATAAAAGCGAATTTAACACCTTTAACTTTATTGCACAAACCGAATAAAAATCCTAAAGGAAGCAAGGATAACAAAACAATAGGCAGTCTTGCAGATAGTTCACTAACTCCAAAAAATTTAAAACTAAGGCATTCTATCCAAAAGAATAACGGAGGTTTTTCAAAGAAATATTCCCCGTTAAGATATAGAGTCATAAAATCACCCGTTTTAAGCATATTAGAAGCCATGTCAACGTATCTGGTTTCATCAACATCTAATAAAGGGTATGAACCTAAAAATAAGATATATGCTATTAAATAAACAGCAGCTATTATTAAAAATAGTATATTTTTCTTTTCTAAAAGATAGTTCATTAAACTCTTCCCTGCATAAATTATTTTATAATAAAAAAATTAAAAAAAATATTAATATATATTTGCATGTATGATAGACTTAAGCAAGATGTATTAAGATGGAAGCAAGATAAATAATAAATATGTTTAAGATTATTCCTTTTGAAAATGAAATTGAGTGGAATGAAATTATTAATTCTTTTGAAAATTCAGATGTATATTACACAAGGGAATATGTTAAACCTTTTGCGATATATGAAAAATCTAAACCTTATTTAATATATTTTAAAGGTAAAAAAATGCGTTTAAGCTATGTTGTTTTAAAATACGATATTGCTGATGATTTCCATTTTAAATCTATTTTAGAAAAAGATAAATATTATGATATTCAAACCCCGTACGGGTATGGCGGGCCCTTGGTTGAAAATTATAATAAAGAAGATACTAAAGAGTTTTTTGAAAAATTAAATTTATACGCAAAAGAAAATAATATAGTTAGTCAATTTTTAAGATTTCATCCTTTAATTGAAAACCATAAATATTTTGAGGACTTTATAAAAACAAAAACCTTTAAGCAAACTGTTTATCTTGATTTAGAAAGCAG
>CANQRT010000090.1 GCA_947626325.1 Candidatus Gastranaerophilales bacterium
TTATACGATGAGTCTGGAAACTCTATAGCACAGGGTTATTATATGGTGGTATTATCTGATGATATGAAATTTTTGGAGCTCTATCAGAGTAATATACTTAGGGCAAGGGTAAAAGTAGTTAAACTAGTTGAAAAAATGTATACCGATGAAGAACGTATGGAAGAAGATGAAATTACTGCAAAACTTGAGTATTATAAACTGCATAAAAAATTAAAAAAATTTCATAAGGCAGAAGAAGAACTTGCCGCTTTTAAAGAACGCACAGCGGCAGAAACTTCCGCAGATATATTTGATTCAGGCAAAGGATATTATATTCTTAAATATGATTGCAACGGGAAAAAGGCAACGGGGATTATTCAAAAATAATGCCATTTTGTGCTAAAATAATTGAATAAATAATAAGGAAATAAAAATGTATAACAAAACTCGAAATATCTATACTATAAGAACATCACCTTATAATGACAACGAAAAACTTGAAGCTCTTTTAAATGACATGTCAAAAGACGGCTGGGAGATTTATTCAATTCAAGAACTTGAAAATGATGAAGATGTTTTTTATAACTGCATTTTTATAAAAGAAGCTGAAAATGAAGATATTTCATTAAACGAAAATTCTGATTTACTTAATTTTAAATCACGTATAGAACGCATAATAAATCCAGAGCTTGACCCTTATGAACTTTGCGTGGATATTCAAAAGAAAATAAAAGAGAAACGACAAAAAATAGCACAGGTAAAGTCTTTAATTGACGAAACCTCAGAAGACTCACGCAGCATTTTAAACGAAGAAATTTCTAAACACATAAATGAACTTGATGAGCTAAAGAAAAAACTATCTAAAGTAATAAATCCTGATATTATGGAGCAGAAACTCGGCGAGCAAAAACTTACTCTTTCAATATCAGAGGAGCTTATGGATATCTTAGACAGCGACAATGAATATAATATGCTAGCTCAAATAGTATTAATAAGACAGAATTTGACCGAAAGTTTAGGTTATATCATACCTAAAATAAATATAGAAGTAGATGATAGTTTAAGCGAAAATGAATTCGCTATTAAAGTTAGAGGTATCCCAGTAATTAATTCCAGAGCCTATATGGGATATACAATGTTCTTTAAAAATGAACTTAATATTGAAAAATTACCTGAAAATTCCATAAAAGATGTTGATAAGATTACAGGGCAGGAAATCGTTTGGATTGAAGATAACAAATCTAAAGATTTTTGGACTAAAGGTATTGACGTAAACGAATATATTGCAAGATTAATTGAGCACTCAATTACAAAATATATTGATGATATTTTTGATTACTCCGACATCAACCGATACATTGAAATTGTCGGCAATCAAAATCTATATTTAATTGAGAATATTATCCCCGATTATTTGTCCATTGCGGAATTAAAATATATTCTTACCAGCTTAATAAAAGAAAAAGTATCAATAAAAGATATAGTTTATATATTTGAAAAAATAAACGACTTCGCAGACGAAACAAACAAAGAAGAACTATTAGAAAGAATAAGAGTTGCACTGGCTAGACAAATCAGTAAATCAATAACAAACAGCGAAGATAATACTATTTATGCTTATGAATTATCGGAAAATAGCTTAAAACAGTTCATATCAAATAAATCAGATGATGAAATAATTAGAATAGACAGCACAAATATTGAAAATATCATTAAAAATCTAAAAGAAAAAGCGTTAAAATATACTCCAAATGGAAAAGAATTAATACTTATTGCACCAATGAAAATAAGACACATTGTATATCTTGTTCTTTCTCAAATGCTGCCTAATTTAAGAGTAGTAGCAAGAGAAGAACTCATATTTGATTATCCGCTTCAAATAATAAGTTCAGTTTAAGCTATGCTTTATAAGCATTTTGAGCAATACAACTGTTTAAGTTGCGTCTTAAATTAGATAATCTTACATTCATCTGATTTTTTAAGTTCTGGCACCTTATAGCATCTGCAACTATATTAAATTCCATATCAGCTAAAGTATTACGTCTAACTGTTGCAGGCATAATATGGCTAGTTTGTGAATTACTTATTCCAAAACTTATAGGTGAAATTTTCATTTATTTTTCCTTGCCTTTGTGAATATTATAATATACACAAATTATTAGTGAACACTTTTTAATTTATATATTACTTAACACTCGTAAAATAAAATGTTGCGTAGAAAATAATTTTGATTTTACAAAAATTTATAATTGCGGGGCTTCAATAATAAAAGTAACAGGGCCGTCATTTAAAAGCGATATTTCCATGTGAGCACCAAAAACCCCTGTTTTAACAGGAATATTCTGCTCTTTAACTTTTGAAATAAAATATTCATATAATGCCTTAGCCTGATTTGGCTCCATTGCATTTTCAAAACTTGGTCGAGTTCCCTTTTTTACGCTTCCTGCCAATGTAAATTGAGAAACAATAAGCATTTCTCCATTTATATCTCTAATGGATAAATTCATTTTGCCATTTTCATCAGAAAAACACCTTAACGCACATATTTTATTAGCAAGCCAATCTGCTTGAGCTTTTGCATCGTCTTTTTCAGCACCAAATAAAACCAAATAGCCGTTATCTACTGCACTATAAAGCTCATTATCTATTACTAAAGAAGCACTTTTAACTCTTTGAACAACAAGTTTCATCAGCCTTTAACCGCAATTACTTCAATTTCAACAAGTGCACCTTTTGGCAGCTCTTTTGCCGCAACACAAGAGCGTGCAGGTTTTGATATAAATGCTTTTTCGTATAATCCGTTAAATACCGCAAAATCTTTCATATCCGCTAAAAAACACGTTGTTTTTACAACATCCTTATAACCAAATCCAGAAGCGGTTAACAGCCCATCTATATTTTTAAGAATTTGTTCAGTCTGTTCAACAATGTTTCCGCCGATAAATGTATCAGTTTGCGGATTAATTGCAATCTGACCTGAGCAATATAGAGTATCACCAGCCAAAATAGCCTGAGAATAAGGGCCGATTGCCTTTGGTGCATTTGGTGTTGATATAACTTTATTCATTCTCAATTTCTCCGAGTTTATTTTGAACAGCCTGTTCAACATTATCTTCAATAGCGTCCTCAGGCGCTTTTCCGTCATCAGTATCTGTTACAACTATTTTATTTACTGCCATAACAGAATCATTTTCCATTAGGTTTTGAATACGTACACCTGTTGCAGGTCTGCCTTGACGTGAAATGTCAGCCGCCTTTATTCTTGATACTATACCGTTTTGAGTTACAACCATTATTTCATCTTTTTCTTCAACCACAGTAAGTGCAACAAGTCTTGATGAAGCAGATTTAAACTTAGTAGCAATTAAACCTATACCGCCTCTATTTTGAGCTCTAAATTCCGACATTTTTGAACGTTTACCGAAGCCGTCGGATGTAACAACAAGCAAATCAGCGTCAAAGTTCTTTGGGATAATATCACAGCCGATAATTGTATCACCTGCTCTTAATTTCATTGAATTTACACCCCTTGCACTTCTGCCTAGAGGTCTTAAATCCTCTATTGCGAACCTAATTGCCATACCACAAGAAGTTGCAATAAAGACTTCATCAGAATTATTAGCTTGTTTAACCCAATTTAACGTATCACCTTCTTCAAGTCCGATTGCAATAATACCGTTCTTTCTTATATTAGCAAAGTTATCAAGCCCTATTCTCTTTATATAACCTTTCTTTGTAAGCATTATAAGATTTGAATTGGGGTCGAAGTTAGATACTGGAACAACTGCCGTAATCTTTTCATCCTGTTCTATAGGAAGAACGTTAACTATAGGCAAGCCTTTAGCCTGTCTTGAGCCTTCAGGGAAGTCATAGACATTCAGGCTGTATACAGTTCCTTTATTTGAGAAGAATAAAACTTTATCGTGCATCATTGCTGTAAAGAAATGACCGACATCATCATCCTCTTTGGTTTTTATTCCGCCCTTTCCTCTTGTAGCTCTATTTTGACGTTCAAACGTATCAAGCGATATACGTTTTATATAGCCTTGACGAGTTATAAATACAGCCATAGGAACATTTGGAGTTAAATCCTCTATAGTCATTTCATCAGCTTCAGGCAGAATTTGCGTTTTCCTTTCGTCGCCGTATTTTTCTTTATCTTCATTTAATTCAGTCTTTATTAAAGCTAAAACCTTGTTTCTGTCTGAAAGCAGTTCTTCATACTCTTGAATTTTCTTTTGCAGTTCTTCAAATTCAGCTTTGATTTTATCCTGCTCTAAGCCTGTTAAACGTCTTAACTGCATTTCAAGTATTGCATTTGCTTGATCAACATCCAGACCAAATTTTGACATCAAGCCAATTCTTGCATCATCAGCAGTTTTAGATTTCTTAATCAGCTCGATAACATCATCAAGACTAGCTAAAGCAATTAATAAGCCCTCTAAAATATGAGCTCTCATCTTTGCTTTTTTAAGGAAGAACAGAGTTCTTCTAGTAATAATTTCAACTCTGTGTTCAATAAACTCATTTAACACTTCAAGCAGGTTCATTAATCTTGGCTGCTGCCCGACTAATGCGAGCATATTAACACCAAAAGTAGCAGTTAATTGAGTAAATTTATATAAATTATTTTTTACTACTTCAGGCTTTGCATCACGTTTTAATTCAATAACAATACGCATACCCTCACGGTCTGATTCATCGCGAATATCAGAAATACCTTCAATTTTCTTATCTCTTACAAGCTCCGCTATCTTTTGAATTAACTGCGCTTTATTAACCTGATAAGGTATTTCCGTAACTACAATAGCGGTTTTCGACTGCCTGCCTGGCGCAGATATTTCTTCAAAAGAAGAAATTGCAGACATTTTTATAGAGCCTCTGCCTGTTGAATAAGCTTTTCGTATCTCTGATAAACCGATAATACTTGCTCCTGTTGGGAAATCAGGCCCTTTTATATATTGCATTAATTCATCAACAGTTAAATTAGGATTATCAATTAACGCAATAGTACCGTCAACAACTTCACTTAAATTATGCGGCGGAACATTTGTAGCCATACCTACAGCAATACCTGATACCCCGTTTAATAGGAGCATAGGCAATCTTACAGGGAGAACAGAGGGTTCTTCAAGTGACCCGTCAAAGTTTGGAACAAAATCAACAGTTTCACAGTCAATATCAGCAAGCATAGAAGTTGTAATTTTGTGCATTCTAGCTTCTGTGTACCTCATAGCTGCAGCGCCGTCGCCGTCAACCGAGCCGAAGTTACCATGCCCGTCAACAGTCAAATAACGTGTAGAGAAGTCTTGAGCCATACGAACCAATGCTTCATAAACCGCAGTATCACCGTGAGGATGGTATTTACCTAAAACTTCACCAACTATTCTTGCGCATTTTTTAAATGGTTTATCAGGCGCCATGCCAAGTTCGTTCATAGCGAACAATATACGTCTATGAACAGGCTTTAAGCCGTCTCGCACATCAGGCAATGCTCTGCCTATAATAACAGACATAGCATAGTCTATATAACATTGTTTCATTTGTTCTCGGATATTAACGGGAACTATCTTCCCATCCGCAAAAAAGTTTTGTTGTGCCAAAATCTATCCCCTTTTACAATTGTATTTATTTATCAGTATACGTTTTATGTATACCTATATTGTATCATAAACACATTTTGAGGCAAAATTTTTAATTTTAATGTTATTAAAACTTTTCAATAATATTTAATAATCTATATTTATATTTAAGCTAGGGTACGGCATTACTAACCACAATGGATACAGTATTATAGAGCTTATAAACAAAGGCAGGGAGTGTATTATCTCTTTTCTGTTCTGCCTCTGCAATTCTTTTTGCGTTGTTATTCCAATTTGTGATTTTACTGCGCTTAAATCGTTATCTTCGGAATATTTAATATATTCAAACGGCACAAGTATTTCATTATTATCATTTATTACCCCGTATTTTCTGCCGTTTCTCGCAATATATACAGGTTTTGGTGTTTCAGAGCTTATATAATCCAATTCAAGTTTTTGAGCGTCAATATCGCCGATATTTGATATATTTTCTTCAATATTCGCAGAAAGCGCATAGATTTCATCATAAGCAAAAGGAACTTTTATTTCCCCGTTAGAATTTACTATTCCCCACTTTTCGCCGTGTTTTGCAATTATATTGTCATCGGATTGAAAAGACAAATTAAGCCCTGTTAATCTGTTTATATATAAATCATCACCCGTTAACTTAAAATCATCATAAATGCCTTTAAGCCTTTGCATTTGCCCATTTTTAAACAAATATAATTTATTGGCGATTTTCATCATCCCGTCTAAGGGATAATTATTCAATTTAAAAGCAGTATTCATATTTATAAACTCATATAGACCGCTAAGTGAGTCAATAGTCGGCATTTGAGTTATCTGAGCTAAATTTATAATTTTATACTCAATTTTTTTAAAAGTCTT
>CANQRT010000091.1 GCA_947626325.1 Candidatus Gastranaerophilales bacterium
AATTTCGCGATAAGGAACGTGAGCGAAATTTTGGAGTGGCAACTTTAAAAGGTGAGCACTTTTACGGCGACAATGAGCGAAATTTCAGACGGACGCAAGTTCGGTAAAGCGAGGGTAAAGCGAGTACAAGACGAAGTCGAGCGAGCGACTATCCTGAGCGAAAAGAAATTTCAAGACAGTCGGCGGCAAAGTGCGACACTGGATTAGATAATTTATTAAATACATATAACAGGTTTTTCGGAATAATGTACAAAAATATTATGCTTATCAAGGACAAATTTAATGTATATATTGAAAAAATTGATATATTCAATTTAGTTATTTTTATTATTATAATTGCTGGAATTATTTTAAGAAGTATATTTCTTTTTCAAAATGAATCATTTTGGTATGATACTTGCGCTTTAGGGGCAAATATAAAAAAAGACTATTTGGATTTTTTTAAACCTTTAGAGTTTATTCAAGTAGCACCCCCTTTGTTTATGATTTTATCAAAATTTATTTGCTCTATATTCTATCAAGGCATTGATTTAGCACAAAAAGACTTTATTTTAAGACTTATTCCATTTTTCTCAAACATTTTAACCCTGCCTCTATTCACCTTATTAGTTAATAAAATGTTTTGTAATAAAAACATAACGGCAGTATCTCTTTTTATGTTATCATTCAATCCTTGGCACATTTACTATGCTTGTGAATTTAAACCGTATTCTTCAGATTGCTTAATTGCTGTTATTTTATTATTAATGTTTTTTTCTTTAAATTTAAAAGAAATATCTATAAAAAAGTTGACTTTTATTTCATTATTTTTTGCGATATCTGTTTGGTTATCTAATTCTGCTATTTTTATATTAGTTAGTGGTTTTTTAACAATATTCATTGATGTTTTAAGAAAAAAATATTCTAATCCTAAAAAAATATTATTAATGAGCCTGCCCTTGATTATAAGTATATTTTTTTTCTATTTCTTTTACTATAAACAAGTTTATTATCAGCATTACAATAATATGTATCATCATTGGCGTTATATTGAACCGTCTTTTTTTAATATACATAATTTTAAAAATATCTTTTGTAATAAAATCAATAATATTACAGGCTTTTATGGAGCAGCAAACAGTTTATTTTTCCTTGTACTAAATATAATTTTGCTTTTGTGTTCAAGAAAATTAAAAGTTATAATTTTACTTTTACTGCCTTTTTCACTTACGATATTATACAGTTTTTCAAATCTTTACCCTTTTGAAAAAAGACTTATTTTATTTTTATTCCCCATTTTGTTTATTATTTATGCTCAAATTATTTCATTTTTAAAAGATTCAAAAAATGCGAAAATTGTTTTATCTGTTATTTTATTATACTTTACAGTACATTGTTTTCAAACGACACTAAATAATCAATTTATATATAAAAAAAGTAATGTTCGCCAATTATATACAATACTTAAGAAAAACAATCCTGAGCTTAAAAATATTATAAGCATGGATGAATTATATTCATATTACAGCGGACAAAATGCTGATTATTCTGATAGATTAACATTTATAAAAGATTTTTCAACTTCCCCGATGAAAAAGTACATAAATAATTTACCAAAAGGTGAATATTGGATTTTATTACCTGATTCACTACCTGAGTATAGAAATTCTTTTATTAACTACCTTAAAACAAATAAAACAATTGAGCTTAAAGCAATTTATGCAGATGATAATTATCAACATACATTCTTAGCTAATATAAAAATAAGCCAAAAATAATCATTCATTATTATCATTAAACAGCCATTTACAACAAATATTAACAAACTTTTCCCTATCTTGAATAAATAAATCTTCGGCATGACAGCAATTTTCAAACAGCTCATATTTTTTTGAGCATACTGCTTTTGTAAACAATGCTTTTGTATGCCAGTTTTCTACGGTAGGATCTTTTTCACCCGCAATAAAAAGAGTTGGTGAAGTTATATTATCAACTATATCTATAGGTTTTATTTTCTTTTTCGGAATTAAAGAGGGCCTTATTGAAAACCACCTGTTTAATTCGCACTTCTTTAAAGTGGGAAGCCATGCTTCTTTTTTCCATACTTTATTTTCTATTTTTTCAAAGCATGCAGGGGCGCTGACTGCAATAATTTTTTCAATTTCTTTATGATTAGCACCTGCTATTAATACTATTGCTGCTCCCAGCGAAAAACCTATCATATATATCTTTTTATATTTACTCTGTGCAAATTCAATTACAGAATTTATATCGTTAATTTCTTTACTTGTAAACGTATAAAATCCGCTGCTTTTGCCGTGGCCTCTAAAATCCATTGCCAATACAGCACAGTATTTGTTAAAAATTTCGCTCATTTGCTTGAAGGATTTACTATCCTTTGTCATAAACCACCCAGGAGCTATTATTATTACACTATTTGTATCTTTTTCATAGTGATTGACCGCTATTTTTATCCCGTCTTGTGTTGTTAGAGTTAATTCTTGCATTGACTTTTCCCATTTATTCATTAATTCTTTATCACAAATATTCGTAATTTTCATTACGATTTGTTAACTATTTTTTATTTATTGCTAAAGTTTTTTTTAATTATGCCGATATAAATTTTGTAAGAGAAAATAAGGATAAACAAATTAATGCAAAATAAATATTTAATACCAAAAAGCAATATATCTGAAGGTGTAGAATTCTTTTTAAAAGGAGCGAAAAAACGCCGTTCTATGGCTTATGCAAGCGTCAGAGAAATAAATACGGATATTGGTGCTAACTTAGAACTTGTTAAAAACAGTTAATAGAGAGATTTAAAGCCGCTTTAATCAGCGGCTTTTTGGTTTTCTTTTTTAGTTTTATTTTGTGTTTTTTTATCTTTATCCTGTACTTTGGGTTTATTTATTAATATTAATACTTCATCTTTATCTGCCATTTTTAAATTATTTCGTACTATTGATTCAAGAACCTTATCTGTATTATAATTTTCTGCCTCATAACGCAGCTGTTTATTACGATTTAATTCTTCATTTCGTTTTTCTTTTAAATGCTTTATTTTTGCTGTGTAGTTTATATTTTTTAGAATATTTTGAACATTGCTAAATATAAGCTGAATAATACAAATTATAAGAACAATGGTTAAAAGTGAATATTTAACCTTTACTTTTTTAGTATTATTTATTTGTTTCGGTGGATTATTCTTTTGCTGCTGATTATTCATAAAATTATTATACTCTATAATAATTTATTTATAAAGCCTGCACCATACAGCTCCACTTTCAAAATTATATGAAGGAGGAAATCCGTTTTTACATATTTCCATTTTTTTGGGACATCTTATTTCAAACGGACAGCCTGAAAAATAATCTTTTATTGAAGGCGGATAACCTTCTATTGCCTCAAGTTTTTCTGTATTAAAATCAGGCAATGCTTTTATTAAAGCTCTTGTGTAAGGATGTTTGGGATTTTTAAAAATTTCATAAGAGTCCGCATTTTCAACCACATGCCCGCTGTACATTACAGCAGTTCTGTCTGCAGTTTCATATACCAACCCAAAATCGTGAGAAATAAAAATAAAAGATGTTCCCTCATCTTTTTGAATTTCCTTTAACAGTTCCATTATTTGAGCCTGAACTGTAACATCAAGAGCAGTAGTAGGTTCATCTGCAATAATAATCTCTGATTTACATGCTATTGCTATTGCAATTATTACTCTTTGGCGCATACCACCTGAAAATTCATGCGGATATGAATTTAATCTGCCTTTTGCATTTGGAATTTTAACTTGTTCTAATACTTCTATTGCTCTTTTTTTAGCTTCTTCGCCTTTTATCTTTTGATGTTTTTCTATTACTTCTAAAATTTGAGAACCTATTGTATATAAGGGATTTAAAGAGGTCATAGGATCTTGAGGTACAAGTGAAATTTCTTTGCCTCTTATACTCTGCATTTGCACTTCACTCAGCGACAAAAGATTTTGTCCTTTATATAAGATTTCCCCTGATAAAATTTTAGCATTTGAAGCTAATAATCTTAAAACGCTCATAGCCGTTATAGTCTTACCACATCCAGACTCTCCGACTATAGCAAGAATTTCACCTTTTTTAAGTGCTAAATTTATATCATAAAGAGCCTGATAATCCCTGCCGTTTGAATGAAATGCCAAATTTAAATTTTTTATTTCCAATATATTCATAAGTGAATATTAACTTATGTTTTAATTAAAATCAATTACACCCTTGAATGAATATTGAGCATCACCTGACATATATACATCAAGATTTACATCATTTATACTGCCGTTCCACTCGATTTCAAGTTCACCGCCAGGCAGTTCAACTGTTATTTTATTGTCACACAACCCTTTTAATATACTTATAACGGCACTTGCGCAAGCACCCGTTCCGCATGCAAGAGTAATTCCGCATCCTCTTTCCCATACATCAAGCCTTATTCTTTGACGGGATAATATTTTTATAAACTCAACATTTGTTTTTTCGGGGAATAACTTATTTATTTCAATTTCTCTGCCATATTGTAATGCCGATTTTTTTGTATCCTCATCTGTTATTATTACACAGTGCGGATTTCCCATACTTACAGCTGCTGCATTAAACTCCCTATCTTGAGCTTTAACTTTAAAATCAAGATTATTTTCAACATTTACTGGGATTTTCACAGGTTCTAAAATGGGTTTATTCATATTAACCTTAACCCTGCCGTCATCAAGAATTTTAGGAATGATAACTCCCGCTTTTGTTTCAACGCTAAATTCCTTTTTACTAACATAGCCCTTATTATAAACGTATTTTGCAAAACATCTTATTCCGTTTCCGCACATTTGAGCCATTGTACCGTCAGAATTATAGAAAATCCAGCCTATATCTGTTTTTTCGGTGTTAGGATTTATTATAATAAGCCCGTCTGCACCAATTCCAAATTTTCTATCACACAGTATTTTAGATAATTCCTCTGGAGTTTTTTTTGTTTTTAAATATTCCTCCCAATCCAGAATTACAAAATCATTACCTAAACCTTGCATTTTAGTAAAATTAATAGATGTCATTATTTTCTTTTTCCTCGTTTTTTCTTATCTTTATATCTTACCTGAGGTTTATAATCAGAGTTTGGCTGTTCGATTTGTTTCATTTTTTCATCTCGTTCATCATAAGATTTATTAAAAACTCTCGTTTTTAAAGCATCTATGTACTCGTCAGATAAATGAGCATAATCAAATAAAATTGCACCTCGTGTATTAAATATTCTTGTTTTATGAATTTGAATAAGCAAGTCTTCAAACGGCCCGCCCATAAATGTTACAAATATTCCAGGATAAATTTTAGTATAACTGCTAGTATTTGTAGTCACATCTTTTAACAGCAAATCTGCAGTATTTCTATCTCCTGTTAATATTAACGGAGTTAAACCATCTATATAATTATTAAATGACCAAACTCTCCAATTTTGCATTTTGGTCTGTTTGCATTTTGTTAAATCGGGAAATATTACAGCTGTTAATAATATATTTTTAGGTTTAGTAAGCTGTTGAACCTTTTTAACAAATTCTGAAATTTTATTTTGTCTATAGGCACTCCAAAGTTCCCAATCACCACAGCCGTATGTAATATTAATCGGGTCTATGCCGTATAATGATTGAAAATCATTCCTTGCATATAAAGTATATCCCCAATTAGACTGAGTATAATTAGAATATGACGCATCAACAGTCTGCGGATATCTTATATAGTCAAGATTTATTCCGTCAGGTTTGTATTTTGTTATTATTTCTGAGAGTATTCCAAGCAAATAAATTTGAACTTGAGGATTTGCAGGGTCTAAGAAATAACCGTTATGCTCTGATAACGAGGGAACAGGATATAGTGAATCATAATTTGCCAATCTTTTATTTGCCCATAGCGGGTATACACTTAATACATGGTTGGGAGTATATTGAGGATTATCAATTCCAGCATAAAAGGTCTCAAACCATATATGAACTTTCATATTTCTTTTATGAGCTTCTTTTATCCATATTTCTAAAGGATCAAAGCCTTTAAATTCTTCTCTTTGCCAGATAACTCCGTTTTGACGCATATAATCACTAGGATATATGGTTTTCCCATGAAAGTATGTTTCCAAAAAGATATCTGTAATTCCTGCAGAATGTATTCGTTCTATTGTTTTAATAATTTCAGAATTCGTCGTTTCCTTAGGTCTTACCCATATCCCTTTTAGCTCATTTGCATTATATGGTATTGCATTTTTTATTGCCGAATTTAATAAATCCATTGCATTATTTATATAAGCTTGAGTTTTATCGGGCTTCTTTTCTGCTTTTCTTAAATATTCTTTAGAGCTTTCTAAATATTCACCAGCCTTTTTATTGTTGTATAAAATATCAAATTTCTTATAATATTCTACAAGTGAATTTACCTCTAATAATTTTTGTTTAGCCGCAT
>CANQRT010000092.1 GCA_947626325.1 Candidatus Gastranaerophilales bacterium
AGAGGAGCAGTATATACATAATGACTTTTTATTTTCCATTTAATTTTCCTATTTAATAGCTAGTTTTATTGCGTTAATCATGCTGTCAGGGTTTGCGCTGATTTGTCCAGCTATATCAAATGCTGTGCCGTGTGCTGGAGAGGTTCTTAATACACTTAAACCAATTGTTGTATTAACGCAATTCTGTTCTAATAGTTTTATTGGTATTAAGCCTTGGTCATGATACATAGCAATGTAACAGTCATAAGGGTGTTCTTCTCTTAGTGCAGTTAAAAATAGCGTATCGGCACTATATGGGCCTGATATATTTATTCCTTCCTGCTGTAATTCTTGAACTGCTGGTGATATTTGATATATTTCTTCATCGCCAAAAAGTCCGTTTTCGCCCGAGTGAGGGTTTAATGCGCAAACGGCGAACTTAGGGTTTTGTATTCCAAACTGAACATCATAAGCTGTTTTAAGTGCTTTTACTTTTTCAATAATCATTTCTTTAGTAAGAATAAAAGGAACATCTTTAAGCGGAATGTGCCTTGTTATAAGCAATACGGAAAAATTTTCACCGATAAAAAGCATTTGAGCTTTATTTAATGAAGTACCCAAGTACTGCTCTAAAACTTCCGTCTGTCCATTATATTTGTGTCCAGCCATATTCATTGCGTTTTTTGAAACAGGTGCAGTAACTATTGCTTCAATTTCTTTATTAAAAGCCAAATCACAGGCTTTTCGTATTGCTTGAAATGCAAATTCTCCTGCTTCAGCGCTTTCTTGCCCAATTTTAATATCTTCTTGTTTAAAAGGTATTTCTGCTATTTTGTAATCTTTTTCTAAAAATAGTGAATATTTTTCCTTATAATAATCAAAGATAACTTTATTGCCGATAATTACAACTTTATCTTTCGGTAAATCAAGAAAATTTAGTGATTTTATTAATATTTCTGGAGAAATCCCATTAGGATCGCCCAGTGTTATTGCAATTTTTTTCATTATTTATCCTGCTCAAAATATTTAATTATTTCAATAAGAGTATTTTGTGTACCGAGATTGCCAGATTTTGTTACAATATATTGACCTCTATGGTCAATACCTAGCGGAATAGCTGGCGCAACAGTATCTATTATTTGCAAATTCTTACTGCCAATGGCCCTGCAGCATTTATAAGAAGTTTCTCCGCCAACTGTAATAAGTATAGCTTGCTTTTG
Organism: Candidatus Gastranaerophilales bacterium; assembly: GCA_947626325.1. Taxonomy (GTDB): domain Bacteria; phylum Cyanobacteriota; class Vampirovibrionia; order Gastranaerophilales; family Gastranaerophilaceae; genus Avigastranaerophilus. The sequence continues at coordinate 1,200 of CANQRT010000092.1, forward strand.
TGCTAAAACTGTTCTTGTAACTGCTGAAAGGTAACTGCAAATTTTAGATATAAAAGCCTCTCTTGTAATTTCATGGTCAATTAATAGAGAGGAAAGTTCTTCACCATTTTCTATAAGTGATGATGAATGGACTATAACAATATTATCCTTTACAAGGTTATTGATAATCCTTAGTGCAGTTTCTTCAAAATCATTAGAGAAAATATTTTCAGGTTTTATTGCAATAAAATAAGTATTATCAATATCATCACTATCTTGAAGTTTTTTAATTTGCGAAGCTGTTAAATCGGTTGCACTGCCTGATACAATAAGTTTAGGCAAATCAGGAAGCTCTTTAATAATATTTTCTTCTGTTTCTGCGGGCTGCCATATTTGACTTAAAGCCTGAGCAGCACCCGCTGAACCGCAGGGTAATATTTTATATCCGCTTTTAGAAACAGCAAGTGCAATTTGTTCTAAATCAGTAGTGGAAACAGCATCGGCAACAATAAGTTTCTTCCCTTTTGATATTAATTCATTTAACTTTGATAAAATAGGGCCTGCACCTTTCATAACTGTATCAAGACTAAGCAGGTCAACAATTTGTTTTTTATCATCATCTAATTTATTTTTAATTAAATTAACAATATTTGATTCCAAAACGGGGCAAGACGGGTCGCGTGAAACTTCCGTTCTTTGCAAAGGTATACCTTTTACAAGGTGATATCCGCCTATTGTAGTTCTGCCCTCATTAGGGAAGGCAGGGAAAATAACGGCAGCATCATACTCTAAAGTATCAATTAAAGTCATAATTTCTGCTGTAATATTACCTCTTAACACGGAATCTATTTTTTTATAAACATATTCAAACCCGTACTTTTTAAAAATGTTTTCAGCGGCATTTTTAACCCGTTCAACGGCATCAGTTTCATTTGCGTTTCTTGTTTCTGTTGACAGTGCAAAAACTTCGGTATTAAGATTTTCATCAATACTTATTTCTTCCCCAAAAGAAACCTGAGTTTTACAGCCTCTTAAGAAGAACTGTAAAGCGGTATCATTTGCACCAGTTAAATCGTCAGCGATTATCCCTATATAATTAGATGAATTCATAATTAAACCTAATTATTATCGTTTTTACTGCCTAATAATCTTAATGTATTAGCGCGGATAACAAAGCGTTCTTTTTGTTCCCCGTCAGCACCTGTCCATTTGTTGGAAACTAGTCTGCCGTCTATGCAGACCTGACGTCCTTTTTTAACGTATTCGCCTGCTATTTCAGCTGATTTATCCCATAATTCTATATTAAACCAGTCAGTTGTTTCTGCTTTACTTTTGTAATCCCATCTTGAAACAGCAACAGAAAAAGTTGTTTTTACTTTTCCTGATTCAAAATATTTAACCTCTGGGTCTTGTCCAGCCCTTCCGACTATTACAACTGAATTCATAATATTAACCTTTTTTATCTACATGTGAATTATAAAGAAAAATTATTTTTTTGGCAAAAAATCCAAGACAATCTGTTAAGATTTTATACCTTTTTTAATTTCTGTGGTTGTTAATCTTGCACTGGCAAAAGCTTTACGAATATAACTGCTTCAGGTTTGTTTCTTATCAAACCGTTTAGTTGAGCCTCTTGCAATTTATTTAATATTTCACCGATTTGAGGCCCAGGCTTTATTTTTAATATCTCCATAATATCTGTGCCGTCTAGGTATTTTTCAAGCGGTTTAATATCTTTTCGCACTTCAAAATAGTTATTTAATAATTTTGTTAAATTATTTATGTTATTTTCAACCATTTCTTTTGTAACCTTTTCGCCTCGAGCAGAGAGCCTGTCTGCCATGGCTAAAAGGATATTATCTATAACGCAGTCATTTATTTTTCTATAGTATTTCATAAACGCTTTTTCGTTTGCGTCAGGCGCACTTACAAGCATTGACGGGTATATATGATACTTTATGAGCGTTTTTATATAATCTATTTGCTTATTAGAAAACTTTAAGTCTTTTAAAATCTGCACTGACAATTTAGAGCCGATTTCATCGTGTTTTATAAATCTGTGTCGGCCTGTATCTTCTTCTATTGTCCAGCAAAAAGGTTTACCGATATCATGCAGAAACCCAGCCAGTTTTAAGTATGCAATACGTTTTACCCCGCCAAAGTCGTGCTTATCAAGGTGCAGTTTTATTCTTTCATCAGCGTTTTCGTATATTATTTGAAGCTGATTAACGGTTTCTATCAAGTGGTGAAATAAATCTAAATGATGATGAGAGTTTGGCGGAATTTTCTTAACCTCTTTATATATGGGGAAAATTTCTTCTAATAACATAGCCTCATCCATTTTTAATAAAGCGCTTGGGCAGTAATCACCCTCAAACAATTTAATAATTTCAGTATTTATTCGTTCTTTTGCGGGCAAATTTATGTTTTTATATTCTTTTTTTGTAATGTCCATTAATTGTTTATCTATTTCAAATCCCGTTTTAGCGTGAAAACGAAAGATTCTAAGCAGTCTTAAATAGTCATCTGTAAAGTTTTTATCTGAAATCCCTTTTATTATTTTATTTTTTATATCGTTAATTCCGCCTGTATAGTCTATGAATTTAGAATTATTAATATCATAAGCAATGGCATTAATTGTCAAATCACGGCGTTTGATATCTTTTTCAAGGCTGTTTTCAATCGGGCATGTTATATCTATATAGTTAATTTTATCCTCCATAACGAGCCTGTATATTTTATTTTCACTGTCAAGCTCGATAAAATAAGCGTTTAGAACATCACTTAAATTTTTTGCAAAAAGCTCGATATTTTCCGTGCAAATAATTAAATCTCTGTCGGGGCTGGATTTACCAAGGAACACATCACGTACAAATCCGCCTACAATATAGGCTGGAACCTCTTTTAAATAAGGTTTTATTTTCTTTATAATTTCGTCATTTTCAATTATTTCAATATATTTATCCATGGTTAACTCCGATAATAACGGAAGTAAGAGCAGCTGTTAAAGCGGTGTCTGCTCTGTATATTAAATTTCCGAGGGTTATAAGTGGAAGATGATTTTTTTTGAAAAATTCAAATTCCTTATCTGAAAATCCGCCCTCTGGCCCTATTATAACAAGAATTTTTTTTGTTTTATTTATTTTGTTATTTTTTATATACGTCATAAAATCAGAATGGGCGGAGTGTTCAGCAAATACGATAATTTGTTCAAAATCTTTAATAACTTTATCAAGGGTTGAACAGTCAAAGACTTTAGGGATGTCTGCTCTTTCGCACTGTTTAACCGATTCAAGCGCAATTTTGCGCCATTTTTCAATTTTATTTTTAATAATACTTTCTTTTACCGAACAATTATCGGTATAAAGCGGGATTATGCCTTTAACGCCCAATTCCGTTGCCTTTTGTATTGCGCTAAATTGCGCGTCAGAGTTCAAAACGGACTGCGCTATATAAAGATTAATATCAAGTTTTCGGTTTGATTTATAGCTCTTTTTAATCTCACAAATAAAGTTATCGGAGTTTATATCGGTTAAAACCGTTTCATATTGAATTTCATTTTCATCCAAAAATAAAATGCCCTCGCCGATTTTAGAGCGCAAAACCTTAATAATATGCTTATATAGGTCGATATCATCCACCTTAACGGTATTATTTTTAATATTTTTTGAAGTAATTAAAAAATGAGGCATAGCTTAATTATAATGCTTTACATAATTAAAGTAAAATTATATTATAAAACTATGAGCGAGATATCAACCAAAACAGTAGAAAATGCAATATATAAGCTTTGTTTTGAGGCGAATACACGCCTTAACAAGCGGGTTTATAATCAAATATATGAGGAATATGAATTATCAACCGCAGAGAACAGGCAGATTTTAGAGCAAATCTTAAAAAACGCAAAAATCGCTTATGAAAAGAAAATGCCGTTATGCCAAGATACGGGGCAGGTAATAGTTTTTCTTGAAATCGGGCAGGGGGCTGTTTTGCGCGGAAAATATATAAATGACGCAATTAATGACGGAATAAAAAGATGTTACGAAGAAAATTTTTTCAGAAAATCGGTTGTAAAAAATGCGGTTTTTGAAAGAACTAACACTAAGACAAACACTCCTGCAATCATTCATACTAAAGTAGTCCAAGGCGATGAAATAAAAATATCGGTGCTTATAAAAGGTGCTGGGTCAGAAAATAAGACGGGACTAAAAATGGAGCTTCCGACGGCAGAAGAAGAAGAAATCATAAAAGCTGCAGGCGATATTGTATTATCCGCAGGCGAAAATGCATGCCCGCCGATGTTTATAGGAGTTGGTGCGGGGTTAAGCGCTGATATGGCGCTTGTTATGTCAAAAGAAGCATTAATAAGCGAAGATTTCAGCAATGAAGAAATACAGCTTGGTGAAAAAGTCAAAGATTATATTAATTCAAATTCAATAAAAAGATACGGCAGAAACTTTGTTATTGATGTAAAAATCAAGACTAATGCGACTCATATAGCCTGCCTGCCAATAGGTGTAACAATAAATTGTCATTCAAACAGGTATTCAAAATGCACAATTAGGGGTGAAAATGTGGTTTATGAGCATGAAACACCAGACTTTAAGGAAATTGCAGAAACAAATTCAAGTGTAAAAGAAGTACGCGCGGATGATTTTGAGACAATTAGAGCTTTAAAAAAGGGCGATAAAATCTTGCTATCGGGAGAAATATATGTTGCAAGGGATATGGCGCATAAAAGACTGCTTGAATTAATAGAGCCAAAAAAACCGCTTCCTATAGAAATAAAAGACAAAATAATACTGTATGCAGGGCCCTGCCCCGCAAAAACGGGTGAGATTATAGGTTCAATCGGGCCTACCACTGCGGGCAGAATGGATAAATATGCAGTAAAACTTTATGATATGGGATTACTCGCAACAATAGGCAAAGGGGATAGGAGTAAAGAAACAATTGAGTCAATAACAAAAAATAACGCAAAATATTTTACGCTAACAGGCGGAATTGCGGCTTATCTGGCACAAAAAATAAAAAAATGTGAAATTATAGCGTTTAAAGATTTAGGTACTGAGGCGGTATATAAAATCTGTGTAGATAAATTACCGATAGAAACGGCAATAAACTAAAAAATCTTGACTAAAAATATTGTTACTGGTAAAGTTTAAATAATTGATAAATATCGGGATGTAGCGCAGACAAATTTTGCGTAGGCTGAAGCGAAGCGAAATGCCGAAGTAACACCGAAATAGCGAAC
>CANQRT010000093.1 GCA_947626325.1 Candidatus Gastranaerophilales bacterium
TGTTAAATTCGTAACTTTTTTAGTATCTAAAGAATTTTTATTTTCTAAATATTCTTCTATAACAATTGATGTAAAAAATGAATGTAAAAATGGAAATTTAATTTTGTCTTCAACCAACTTGTTATCTTGAATTTTATACCTTAAAGTGTGTTCACCAGTTAGTACAAAATTCCTGTAGCGGAATAATCGTGGAAAATGATTTGGAATTAAGGTAAATATTATGTATTCGGGATTTTTTGGCAGTTCTTTTATAATTTCATTATCGCTAAGCTGATAATATAAAAAAGGAAGACCAGTCCCCGAACGTCCTCTGTTATATACACTTCTATTTGTGTATTGTGCAAGTTTGTATGAGAAAGTTTCATTATTTTCAAGCCCAAAACCAGCGGTAAAAGAACATCCGAATAATATAATAGGTTTTAACTTGGGATTTCTATATTCAACTGGACGTAAACACCAATCCTTGCATATTAAATTTTGTTTGTTCAGTGTAGTAACTTTAACATACTTTAAAGACGGAATATTTATTTTGCTTTCGCTTTTTACTATATTATTGAAATGTATAATACGTTCTTTGTATTTGTGCATAAGTATTATATAAGAAGTTAATTCCGCAAAAATAAAAATGATAAAAATAATTAAAAGATTAATTAAAATAAATTTTTTCATAACCCCTATCCTATCATTGCTTCAAGTGCAGCGATTTTCATTTTTAAAATATTAGGGGTTTTACCTGTCCATATTTCAAATGCTTTTGCCCCTTGATATATTAACATATCAAGACCTTGAATTGTTTTAATTCCGTGTTTATTAGCAAGTCTTATCAATTCTGTTTTTAACGGATTATAAACGATATCATATATAACACCAGATTTATTCATTGTTTTTACAATATCTTCATCAATAGGGGAAATGCCTGCTGCTTTGCCTTTCATCCCGATTGGAGTTGTGTTGACTAGAATTTTATAATCACTTAAATCTTTTAAGCTTTCAATTTGGAAACATCTTATTTCTACATCAGGGAAATTATGTCTTAGAACTTGCGCCATTTCAGAGGCATTAATTATATTTCTAGCATAGAAATCAATTCTTTTAGCTTTTAAAATAGAAAGCCCGACTCCGACAGCTCTTGCAGCACCGCCATTACCAAGCACAGCAGTATTAGAACCTGCTATTTGCGCTCTAAAATCTTTATCCATTGCTTCTACAAATCCGTAAACATCAGTGTTGTAGCCAAAAAGTGACAAATCATCCATTATTTTTATTGTATTTGCACTGCCTGCTACGTTTGCTACATTATCAACTCCAGATAAAAATAGAGTAATTGGAACTTTCAATGGGATTGTAACATTAAAACCTTGAAATCCGTTTGATTTTAAATACTTTATTCTCGAAACTAAATCTTCCTGCTGTGTTTCAAGTAATTCATAAGAACCCTCAGCACCTATTGATTTAAGTGCTGCTTCTTGTATTACTTTTGACATTGAATGTGACAGAGGGTATCCTATTAATCCTAATTTATACATAGTTTATTCTTCCATTTCTTTTGAAAATGAACAATCTTTATTACTACATGCAAGCTTTTTTGATTTTTTAGTTATTTTTTTCACTAAGTAAGCACCACATTGGGGACATTTTTCGTTAACAGGTTCATCCCAAGATACAAAGTCGCATTCGGGATATTTACTGCAGCCAAAAAATACTCTGCCTCGTTTTGATTTTTTAAATATAACCTCACCTTTACCGCATTTTGGGCATAATACACCTGTTGATTTTACTATTCTTTTTCTATGTTTGCATTGTTCGTTAGTGCATTCAAGATAAGGCCCGTAAGGCCCAGTTTTTTGAACCATAGGGCTTGAGCATTTTTCGCATTTTTCGTCCGTTGCTATATTTTGTTCAATAACTTGTCCGTCTTTATTTAACGGCATCATAGTTTTACATTCTGGATAACCAGAACAGCCTAAAAATTGACTGCCGTATCTGCTGGTTCTAACAACCATTTTTCTTCCGCAAACAGGGCATGTTATATCAGATTCTATTGTAACTTTTTGCATATTGGCTTTAGCTCCTGATACTGTTTCAATAAAAGGAGTATAAAAATCTTTTATAACTTCATTCCAAACCAGTTTATCTTCAGCAATATCATCAAGTTTTGTTTCCATTTTAGCGGTAAATTCATAATTCATAATATCTTTAAAATGTTCAACAAGCTGTTTGCATAAAGTCATACCAAGCTGAGTAGGTGCTAAAGCTTTTTCTATTTTTTCAACATAATTTTTTTGCTGAATTTTAGATATAATCGGCGCATAGGTGCTGGGCCTGCCAATTCCGTGTTCTTCAAGCGCTTTAACAAGCGAGGCTTCCGTATATCTGGGCGGAGGCGATGTAAAGTGTTGTTTTGGCTCTATTTCTTTTAACTTTAATTTATCACCCTCTTTTAAATCGGGGATTTTAGAAGTTTCTTCTTTTTCATCACTATCATTATAAACTTTTAAGTAGCCGTCAAAAGTTATTTTGCTGACTCCCGCTTTAAATAAGCAGTCGCCTGCATTTATATCCACGGTAGTATTTTTAACCGCTGCATTTTCCATTTGTGAAGCTACAAACTTACTCCAAATTAATTTATACAGCTGATACTGTTCATTAGTTAAGTATGATTTAATACTTTCTGGAGTTTTATCTATATAAGACGGTCTTATTGCCTCGTGAGCATCTTGTACATTTTTTGATTTTTTTACATAATTGTTTGGGGTTTTAGGGTAATATTTATCACCGTAATTTGAGGTAATAAAATCTTTTGCGGCATTTTGGGCATCGTCAGAGATACGAACGGAGTCTGTTCTCATATAAGTAATTAATCCGACAGGGCCGTCTGAGCCTATATCAATACCCTCATAAAGTTTTTGTGCAATCTGCATGGTTTTTGATACGCCGTAGCCTAATTTACTGCTTGCCTCTCTTTGAAGCGTTGAGGTGATAAAAGGTGCAGAGGGCTTACGAGTTGTATTTCTTGTAGTTATTTTTTCAACCTCAAAAACTCTTGATTTATCTTTAAGGTATTCAACTATTTTAGCGGCTTCAGCTTCATTTTTTATTTCAGGCTTTTTATTTTTATATTTTGAAAGTTCTGCTGTGAATTTTGATTTTTCTTTTAACAAATCTGCCGAAATTGTCCAGTATTCAACGGGAGTGAATGCGTTAATTTCATCCTCGCGCTCGCATATCATTCTTAAAGCAACGCTTTGAACCCTGCCAGCAGAAAGGTGGTAATTTCGCATTTTTTCCCATAAAACAGGGCTGATTTTATAACCTACGAGTCTATCTAAAATCTGCCTTGTCTGCTGAGCTTTTACCCTGTTCATATCTATTTGCCGTGAATGTTCAACAGCATAAGTTACGGCTTTTGGAGTAATTTCGTTAAATTCTATTCTAAACACCTTGCTGTCAGGCACATTTATAATTTGTCTAACATGCCAAGCAATTGCTTCTCCCTCGCGGTCAGGATCGGATGCTAATAAAACTTTATCTGCTTTTTGAGCTAAATCATTTAATTTTTTTACAACGGCTTTTTTCTCGGGGATTACTTCAAAAGTCGGTGTAAAATTATTTTGCACATCAAAACCAAGCACTTTGGGCGGAAAATCCCTGATATGACCGTAGCTTGCCTCTATTTCATACGAACTTCCCAATATTTTTTTTATTGTTTTGGATTTCGCAGGTGACTCTACTATTACAAGTATATTTTCTTTTTTCTTTGTCATAAAACCTAGTTTTATATGCCTCTCTATATAAGCGAAATGTATTTTTGCCCGTCTGTCCGCTTTATTGTTCCATCCAATTCTAACTTTGTTAATAGTACCATTAAATCATTTATATTCAAGTTAGTTTTTAAAATAATTTCATCCATAGTCAACATATCTTTTTTAATACAGTCAATTATTTTTTTCTCATCCTCTGTAAAATTACTATCCGCAGGGGATTTATCTGCTTTTTGTATGTTAATTTTCCAATTCATTGCATCTAATATATCGTTATGATTTGTAACTATAGCAGAACCTGTTTTTATGAGTTTATATATACCCTCTGTGTTAGGATTAGAGATTAGTCCAGGCATGCACATCAGTTCTTTACCTTGTTCAAGTGCGAGATTTGCTGTAATCATAGCGCCAGATTTCAAAGCTGCTTCCGCAACCAGTACACCTTTAGATATTCCTGATACAAGCCTGTTACGAATTGGAAAATGCCAGCTTATAGCGTCAACATCAACCCAATATTCGGATATAACAGCGCCAGCACCTTCTTTTATTTGATTAAACAATTTTAAATTGGATTTAGGATAGAGTTTATCAAACCCTCCGCCTATAATGGCAATAGTTTTAATGTTGTTATTAACTGCTGTTTGGTGTGCAACGGTATCAATCCCCTCTGCGAGCCCTGAAACTATGCAAATATCGGTATCATGAAAACCCGTGAGGATTTTTCTTAATGTTGTTTTAGCGTTTTCGCTAGCTTTTCTTGAGCCAACAACGGCAAGGGTTCTATTTAAATTGCACGATTTTAAATCGCCGACAATAAATAATCCCGTGGGCGGGTCCTCTATATATCTTAATGCTTCTGGAAAGTCATCATCCTCTGGGCATAAAAAATTTATTCCACGTTTTTCGATATATTCCAAGCATTCATCAGGATTTACTGTTTTACGTTCTTCTATGAAATCAGAAATTGAGCTTTTTCTAATGCCTTTAATTTTCCATAAATCGTAGGTTTGAGCGTGCCATGCTAATTCAATTGAGCCAAAATGTTGATACAAAATATTTGTAAAAACATGGCTTGTATTAGATAATCTTGAAAATGCACACCAATATTTTTTATTACTCATAAGTAATAAATAACATATATACAGCGGAAAGTCTAGTTATTAAGCAAATTTAAGCGTTGCAAGCACCTGTTTTTAATAGGTCTTCGTATTGAGTTTTATAATATGCAGCAAGACGGCATGCAAAATTATACTTTTGCTCTGTAACATTTTGAGAAGATGAGAATAAATCATCTTGCAGGGCAGGTGTTTCTGTAATTACGGGCTTTTGTTTCCTTTTAGTAAATTCAACTGGTTTAACAGGCGTGCAGCTTGAAATTGAATTAATAGGTTGTATTTTCATAAAAGCCCCCTAACATATAACTATCCATGCCAAAATGGTAGCATAATCGGCTTGATTTTTCAACTACTCTTTAGTGCTATTTGTAGTTTTTTTAATATATGCTTTATAATATGCCCGTGCGTCCTCGCAAAGAGTTTTAGATTTCTTTAAAAATCCTGTTTCGTGTGTTGATTGGAGCGAACATTATTGGCAGACCAAGACTCCAATCGCCCTTTAAACCGTTATGGGTTAACGAGTTCCGCCAGAAACTAAGACTCCAACCCCCCCGTGGGTTTGGAAGATTTAAGAAATTCTGGAAACATTTGTGAAAACTTGCTTATAGTTCTATTATATGTCTCAAAATTATTTGCAATAATATTTATTGACATGTCTAAATTATTAAAAACCATCACAGTAAGTAGCTCCTTTGCAGATTCGTGTTATAAAAACATCATCATTTGAAAAACTTACAATATCATCATAAATTTCTTCAATTTGTTTCATAGAAAGATTAGATAAATCAACAGAATTGTTTTCTTTTTCAGCCATATTATACTCCTTTTAAATTTAATAATTTCCCAAGTTTTAACTGCAATTTATTATGGTTATCGGGGAAGAAAATAAACCCAGAATACGGGGTAAATGTCATCTCTGAAAAATACAATTTATTTTGATAAATCATCCAATCAACCCGTACAAATTTAAAACCTTTTGCAAATATCTCACTTAAATTTTTTGATTGTTTTAATAATTCATTAGCTTCAGAGTAGATGATTTCATTTGATTCATAAAATTTAATATCAAATTGATTAAAATTTTCATCAAAAGAACTTAATTCTCTATAACCTTCTTTTTTATTCTTGTATTTCATTTGATATTTTTGAATAATTTTAGCTTTCCCGTTGAAGCACCAGACTTCAATTTCTTGAGGTTGTTCGTTCAGATTTTCTTGAAGCAGATTTTCAATAATGATTTTAGGTTTAATATTTTTATACTGAGTTTCAAAGTCGCTCCAACCGAAGAATGATTGTTTCAGCCAATTTTCCATTTGCATTTTAGTAAAATCATAAACTTTTTTTATATTAAGATATTTGTCTTTATCTTTAACAATAAAATGCCATTTACATCCGTGGTTGGCTTTTACAATAAAAGAAACGGGCAGGGAGTCAAAAGGGATATCATCAAACTTATCACCAATCCAAAGGACAGGCTTTAAGTA
>CANQRT010000094.1 GCA_947626325.1 Candidatus Gastranaerophilales bacterium
AAATCATAAAAAATAATATACGTATAGAGGTAAAAATGCGGTCTATAATAACAAATCCAATAAAATTATTTGCATTTATTGTAATATTGCTAAGTTTGATATTATTAATCGGATGTCAATTTCATTGCCCTGATATTTATCTAAACAGAGAATTAGTCGAGAAACTTTATGATGAAGGACAACGTTATTATTCATTTAATATGTATTTTAATAAATCATATTATTTTTATAATTCTATCTTTCAGCTTTGGAGTTTTGGACTTACCGCTTTAATATTTACACTGATATTTAAGATTAATGAATTTAAAAAATTTAAAGCTCTAAAACTATTTAATAATAAATTCTTTGCTTATTTTTGGGTAAATATTTCATATCTTATTTTAATTATATTGTATGGAAATGTTTTAGATAATACCGATAGTCTGTATGTAGAATGTTATAAATGTACTTCTCCTTTGTGCTGTGCAAGGTTAGGCGATGTAATTATACTTATATATATTACAGCTGTTTATTACCCAATCATTAATCTGTTAACATATATAACATTAAACACTAACATCAAAAGGAATTTCTATAATTTTGTGTGGATAATTTTATTTATAACTCTGCTTGCTTCATTGATTTTTTCTTTTGTGCAGCATTATACTAAACAAAATATTTTATTAGATTTCATATATATCAAAAGGCGACATATTAATATATATAATTCTTGCAATTTTCTGTTCCATACTGACATTTTTCCTTAGTAAAATAAAATATTCCCTAATAAAAGTAATTTTAACGGATTTTACTTATTTAATACCTGCCATATTAGCAATAATAATAAATTTAATAATTAAATATTGTAATATCAATGAAAGAAGAATAAAGATAATAAAAGTAATATTTAATATATTTGCACTCATATATATAGTTGTAATGACTATACATTCAGTAATAACAAATGAACTTTTTAATTATTTAATAAAATAAATCTACATCATATTTTATTAATAAAGTTAAAAATAGCATTCGTGTTAAATACATTATAATGTATATAACAAATTCAATATGATTATATCTTCTCGATTGATAAAATTAAAAAATAATGTATAATAAAAATATAAAGTTATTTTTTATTTAAAGCAAGAAAATGTAAATAAGAAAGGGGAAAATAAAAAATGCTTGAAGATGTTAAAGATAATATTCAAAATGATTTTTCAGATATTGAAATAGCTCGGGCAAGAGAGTTTATACAAGGCAGTGAGGGCTTTAAAGCTTGTGCTTATAAGCCGACTCCAAATGATGTATGGACAATAGGCTATGGGCATACGGGTTTAGTTGATGGTAAACCTATTACAAAGGGTATGGTTATTACTAAAGAAAAAGCAGAAGAACTTTATAGAAACGATTTTAAAGCACACAGTGCTCCAATTAAAAAAGTAAAAGTTTCTTTAACTGGTAATCAAAAAATTGCGCTTGCAAGTTTAATTTATAATATTGGTGCGGGTGCTTTTGATAATTCTACACTGTTAAAAAAGCTAAACAATGGTGATTATAAAGGTGCTTCTGATGAGTTTGATAAATGGGTATATCAAAACGGCAAGAAGTTAAAAGGGCTTGTTAACAGAAGAAAACGAGAAAAGGAGTTATTTTTGACTCCTGATAATTATTAATAAAGCGGAGAATTTAACTCCGCTTTTTAATTAATGTTAGTAATTATTTGAATTATCGCAGTTGATGTTTGATAATTTATCGTTAATGGACATAACAAGATAAATCAAGAAGAAAACGAAAACAAAACTTACAAGTCCTGCCCATAGTACGCTCAAGCCTGCCCATAAACCTTGTGAGCTAATCATCATAACAGTGGAAATAATTAGACCTATAAGAGTTATTATTGCCATAATATCAACAATTATTCCGCCGAATTTAACAACAAGTTTTTTCATAACAATCTCCTTTTACTTAACCTTTTTATAATACTTTTATTTAATAGCAAATGTATTAATAACCAAGGTAATATAAGAGATTATAATTAAATTTTAAAACCCTAGAGATAAACCTGCGCAGATGTTAATTGATTGTCCTGTAATGGTTTTAGCTTTATCAGATATTAAAAACTCGCATGCAGAAGCTATTTCGCTTGGCGATACAAATCTTCGCTGGGGGATTGTTTCAAGAATTTCGTCTTTAGAAAAATTTTCTTCAAGATTTTCGTTATTAATTAATTCCGTATCAACCCAGCCTGGATTAATTATATTAACGGTAATGTTATCTTGCGCAAGCTCCAAGGCTAATGATTTTGTTAAACCGATTAAAGATGCCTTTGTCATAGAGTAAATAGAAGCATAAGCCTCGCCCATTACTCCCGAAATTGAGCCGATGTTTATAATTCTGCCCCATTTTTGTTTTTTCATATACGGAACTGTACGTTTAATAAGCTCGTAAGGAGTTAGCGAATTTAAAACTATTGATTTAACTATATCCTCAGGTAACATATTTTCAATTGCGTTATAAAAATAAACTCCTGCATTGTTAATTAAAATATCAAAATCTTTATTCAATGAAAACAAAAGGCTTTCAGCTCCGTCGGTTAAAGATAAATCTTGAGAGCTATACCCTGCAAATCCGTATTTAGTACATAATTCATTAAGCCTTTTTTCGCCTCTGCCTGTGATGTAAACATTAAAATCAGCCGCAAAATGTTTTGCGATTTCAAGTCCTATGCCTCTGCTCGAGCCTGTTATTAATATGTTTTTTTTATCCATTATCCGCATTCGTTATAAAACTTGCAAGTGACATTATAAAAGAATTAATTAACTCTCTTTTTTTATTATCGTCCAGAGTCTTAATAAATTCAATACATGTGTGCAAGTCATAGTTTTCATCGTACCACCTGCTATATCTTGGCGGGGCATCATCGGACATTTTTTTTATTGCTTCGTCAAAAGTACTTGAATATTTTTCAAGTATGATTTGTAAGAAATCCTGCGCAATAATCTCAATATATTGCTTATCAACGGTTTCCAAAAGTTCAAGCAGTGATTTTAAATCGCTGTATTTGTCGTACCAACGGTTATACATTAATTCTTACCCCGCAGGCCAGGTAAATTCACGTCCTGCCATAACGTGTACATGGATATGAAAAACAGTTTGACCTGCTTTTGCACCTGTATTTACAACCGTTCTGTATTCTTTTATCCCGAGTTTTGCCGTAATTTTGGGAATAACAGAGAATATATCGGCAAATGCTTCTTTTGAGTCTATTTCATTAAGCGATGCATAATGTTTTTTAGGGATAACAAGAAAATGAACAGGCGCTTGCGGATTTAAGTCGTTAAATGCAACTACCTTTTCATCCTCATAAATAAACTTTGAGGGGATTTCCCCGTTTGCGATTTTGCAAAAAATACAATCAGTCATAATTACCTCATTTTTAACTAATTTTACTACATAATTAAATGTTTATTCAACTTGTAAACAAATGGTTTAATGTTTCATGTTTAAAAAGAAAGTTTAAGCTATAATTAATTTGAGGGCAATATGCAAAATCAGTATGAAACAGATACAATAAGTGCAATAGCTACTCCAATAGGCAATGGTGGAGTTAGCATTATACGTATATCAGGCGGTGAAGCGTTTAATATTATTAATAAAATTTTTTCACTACAAAACTTAACTGCTGGCAGAATATATCACGGAGATATTAATGATAACGGCGAGATTATTGATGATGTGATTGTACTGCCGTTTAAGGCTCCTAACAGTTATACTGGCGAGGATGTTATTGAAATCCAATGTCATGGCGGAGTGCAAATAACAAATAAAATACTTGATTTAACATATAAAACGGGTGCGCGTCCTGCTCAAAAGGGTGAATACACTAAACGTGCATTTTTAAACGGCAAAATGGATTTATCGCAAGCAGAGGCGGTGCTTGATATAATACAAGCTCCGACGGAAAAATTTGCGCTTAACAGTGCTAAAAATCTATTTGGAAAGCTTTCAATTGAAGTAAAAAATATAAGAAGCACTATTGTAGAGCTCTTATCTAAAATAACTGCGGGTATTGATTTTCCAGAAGATGTAAAAGAACCAGAATACTCTTACATAGAAGATACAATTAAAATTATTATTGGAAAAATTGAACGGATATTAAGTTTTGCCAAGAGTTCAAATATATTCAGGCAGGGGATAAAAATCGTGCTGGCAGGACGTCCAAATGTAGGCAAATCTTCGCTGTTCAATGCACTTTTAAATCTGGAACGTGCAATAGTAACTGATATAGCAGGAACAACCAGAGATTGTCTGCATGAAACTTTGGATATAGACGGTATCCCTGCTACTATTATTGACACAGCGGGCATTAGAGAGAGTGATAATATTAATAAGGTTGAAGCAATAGGGATAGATTTTTCAAAAAAATACGTGCGTGAGGCAGATATTGTTTTATTCTTATATGATTTAACTGATGGCTATACTTTGGAGGATGATGAAATCTTCAA
The DNA here is from genome assembly GCA_947626325.1 of Candidatus Gastranaerophilales bacterium. GTDB lineage: Bacteria > Cyanobacteriota > Vampirovibrionia > Gastranaerophilales > Gastranaerophilaceae > Avigastranaerophilus. The sequence continues at coordinate 4,488 of CANQRT010000094.1, forward strand.
ATCAATTGAGGATAAGCCGTTTATAAAAATAGCGTCAAAAGCTGATATTGCAGATAAAACTGATGATACTGCGATTTGTATTTCCGCTAAAACAGGGCTTAATATAGATAAATTAAAGGAGAAGATAAAATCTCTGGTAGTCAGCCAAAATCTGAATGAAATTGAATTTATAACAAATAAGCGCCAGCAAAATTGTCTGGAGAATACAGAAAACTCGCTTAAAAATGCTTTAATCGGAGCGCAAAATAGAGAGCTGCAAGATTTAATTTCAATAGATATAAAATCGGCGTTAATGTATATTTCAGAGCTTTCTGGCGTAGTCGTCACGGATGAGATATTAAATAATATTTTTGACAATTTTTGTATAGGAAAATAACCGTTTTTAATACCCTCATGGGTAATAAATTTTTTCAAATTATATTTTAGATTATAAATAAATTTGAAAATGGACGGCGGAATGAACTTTACAACAAATATTTTTAACAAAGACGGTGAGATTTTATCTGAAGCATTTTCTCAAATTTCCAAATATTGTGCGGGAGATATTATAATAACTGACTCCAAGAGCAATATAATTTATCAAAATTCAAGATACAATTTTGAGAATAATAAGTTTAACATATCCTGCTTAACTTCGGGATTTGAAAATAAAAATCTTATAATAAATTTTGAAAATTTTAAAAACTCTGCTAAAAGTCATTTTTATGTAAAGTTAATTTTTAATGATAAAAATAATTTTAGTGCAATACCAATGGATGTGCATATTTGCAAGATAAAAAATAATAGCGGGCAGTTAAAAGGGTATTCAATAATTATTCAAGACATAACTCAGGAGATAAAAAACAAGATACAACGAGAAACCTTTGTAGATATATTGACTCATGACTTAAAAAACCCTATAAGAGCGAATATTCAAGTATTAGAGCTGATATTAAAAAACAAGTTTGGCAGGCTGGATTTTAAACTGAAAAATGTTATTGAGGAGCTTTTAAATTCTTGCAGATTTATGAATTATATGACGGATAACCTGTTAATAAAATACAAAAACGAGTTCAATATGTATGAACTTCAAAAGCAGAGGTATTCAATAGTAAATCTTGTGAAAGAAAAGTGTTTGGGCTTATCTGGAGTGTTGGATAAGAAAAATCAAACTGTCGAGTTTGTAGTAAAAGGCAGGATTAAATATACAGAAATTGATATTGATGAAATCGGAAAAGTAATAAACAATTTGATAATAAATGCGTCGGAGCAGAGTTGTAATAATTCGAAAATAATAATTCAGATAGAAAATCAAGACGATAAAGTCAAAGTATCATTTATAGATTTTGGTTATCCAAGGCGAGACGAATATTTAGGTGATATTTTTGAAGAATTTATAATGTGTTCAAACAAATTTAGAAAAATAGGATACAGTTTGGAGTTATACAACTGCCGAAAGATAATAGAGGCTCACAACGGAGAGATTAGCGCTCAAAACCGAGATAACAGAGGTACAGCTATAACATTTTCACTCCCCGTTTGTGATTAAGCAAAATGTTTAATTTATACAAATCAAACAAAAAACAAAACAAACAAAACAAACAAAACAAACAAAACAAACAAAACAAACAAAACAAACAAAACAAACAAAATAAACAAAACAAATAAAACAAATAAAACAAATAAAACAAATAAAACAAATAAAACAAATAAAACAAATAAAACAAATAATATAAAAATTAAAGTCCATTGCGGAGTATAGTTAAACTTCTTTTCGAGGCAGCGTCAAAGCGAGGACTGTTTGAGCCTCACAAAGTGAGGCGAGTTCCGCAGCTCGAGCCGAGTTTAG